>JAQGHP010000658.1 GCA_028288775.1 Phycisphaerales bacterium
CAAGCGCTGAGGCTGAGGGATATCGTTACGCTTCGCTCGAATGGCTGCGCAAAATGAAAAAGGCGGCTGGACGAACCAAGGACCTTCTCGATCTGGAAAATCTGCCCGAGTAGAACGACCATACCGACATGCGTCCTAAAGAGCATGAACGCCGTCGTCGAGGTTCCGTATGACGCTCACGTCCGCCCCCCGCCGTGTGCCGTTCTGGGGCCACCTTCTTATCGCCGCGGGCATCATGGCTGTCGCGGCGTTCATCGAATACGAAATGGGCCGGCTGCCGATGTGCAAGTGCGGCTACATTCGATTCTGGGTCGGCGACGTGAATAGCCCGGAGAACTCGCAGCAGATCGCCGACTGGTACTCGTTTTCGCACATCATTCACGGGTTCGCGCTGTACGGGATCACGCGGCTCATCGGCCGTCGCAAGTGGCCGATCGGATTGTGCCTGGTGCTGGCGGTGTTCGTCGAGGCGTCGTGGGAAGTGCTGGAGAATTCCAGCTTCATCATCAACCGCTATCGCAATAGCACCATGTCCCTGGACTACTACGGCGATAGCATTCTCAATTCCATGTCGGACATCTTGTTCTGCGTGCTCGGGTTCTTCCTTGCCGCACGCCTGCCGGTATGGGTTACGATCGCACTCGTCGTAGTGATGGAACTCGGCGTGGGCTATGTGATCCGCGACAATCTCACGTTGAACATCATCATGCTGATCCATCCGTCCGAGGCGATCAGGCATTGGCAGATGGGCAGGGGGTGAATTGGGAAGTCTCAGGGGAGTTCCGTAAACAAAGATTTGATTTCGAGTGTGAACCCCGGTAGCACCGGCTCGCCGGCAAGGGTTTGAGCCTCGTTCAAAACGCGCTGGTTCTCCGGATCCGTGTACACGCTTACGGTGCGACGTTTAGGATCGACGAACCAAAGGAGTGCCACGCCGGCCTTGAAGTATTCTCCCCGCTTGCGTGTCATTTCATTGACCGTATTGCTTTCGCTGATAACTTCGACCGCCAAATCGGGGACGAGCGACGGGATGGGGTCCGTCGATAAGCGGCCGCCTGGAAGACGCCCACGCGAAACAAACGCCACATCGGGGATGCGCACCAGGCCGGGAAACAAACGCATCATTCCCGCCTCTCCGGTTACTATGCCCAGGTTCTTGGGCACGACGAAATTATTCAGCGCGGTGGCGATCAGAAGTGCAACATACGATTCATTAAATCCCATCGCCTTCTCCACCAGAACACCGTCCACCAACTCGCACAGTCGGTTTTCACGCGCCTCGATGTCGATCACGTCAGACTCGGTGGCGGTGCCGGGGAGGGGATAATAACGGACCCTCCCGGGCGGGACGTTGCCGAGCCGGTCGAGGAGATCGCCCACGGTGAGGATGTTTGGGGAGGAGGCAAGAAGCGTCATGGGAAACTCCTATCGGAACAGGTGAATTGTATCATGTTTCCGGCCCGCGGACACCATTGCCCGAGGGGAGTATCGCGGCCTCGATCAGCTCCTTCAAGATGGACCGATGACACCGGCTCTCCCGCGTGCAGGCCGATGAGCAGAGGAGGGTGATTGTTTCTCCCGCCGCGACGCGCCGGGCGAGTTCTTCGATTTCGCCTTGGTTCGTCCGCTGCTCTTCCAAATACTGCCGCCGGTAGCGGGGCCAGGGGATTTTGGAGGACGTGTCGGTGTATACCGCGGCGTGGAGTTCCCGGCTGGGGCCGAGCTGGGGACGCCACTGGTCCCAGGTTTCGTCGGCCTTGCTGACGCCGCGGGGACGGTAGCGGGTGATGAGCAGGCGGAAGCCGTCGTCGGGCTCGGCGGGGTCGTTCCAGCGTCTGGTTTTGATGGGCATGAGGGCCTCCAAATCTAAATGGTATGCCCGGCTGCGCGGGTGACGCGGGGTCGATTCCGAGCGGCCGTTTCTCAAAAGATTTCCGGTCCTCCGCAAGAAAAATGCGCAACTTCCACATCGCGCGAGCTTATGTCGGAATCGTGTTTATTCCATCGCAGGCGACACAGCAAATGAATGATAATTGTCCATTGCATCCGGCGCGAAAATGAGAGTGCAATGAGACCGCAAAACTATCTGTTTTCGACGGGAGAAAAATAAAACGAATCGACCCACATATATCGCTTGACGTATTAATCACCGCCAGTAGGTTGCCTTCAGTCATCCGCGATCGCACGGGTCGTTTTGGATGAGGGCATGGAGAGGAGCCGGTCGATCGGAGTTCCGATCGGTGGGTTCAGAAAAATCCGCGAGGGTAGGGCGCATCCCCGCAGTACACCGATGCACCTGCCCGACTAAACGCGCGGATTCGTGCAGTTACATTCTGCTTCGCCGGTGTGGTCTGGGCGGCGACAGCCCATGGCCGCGATATCGTCTCGCCGTCGGCTTTTTTCCCAGCGGAAAAAGTCCAGGGGAGATGCCGCGCCCCCGGTGCGGGTTCGTCGAAGCCGATCGTGCTGCTCCCTAACTCGAGGTTTCATTCGCGGTCCGCGGACCCTGATGACGTTTGTCGGGGCCGGCCCGCGGCGGTTGTTCAACTCGGAGACGCACCATGGCGATTTCGTTCCTTCCGCGATTCAATCCGCGAAAGAGGCACCACGACAGCGCTTCCGCCCCCCACGGCGGAAAGCCCGGCCGGACGCCCACCCGTCCGGTTTTTGAAAATCTCGAAGACCGGCGGCTGCTGTCCGCCGTCACAGGACTCATTCTGGTAAACGCCGACACCGGCAAAGACATCGCCCCCCTTACCAACGGCGAAACGATCAATCTCGCCAAGCTGCCGACGCGGCATCTGAACGTCCGGGCGCAGGTTACAAGCGACACGCGCAGCGTGAAGTTTGCTTACGACACAGCGCCCATTCACGTCGAGAACTGGGCCCCGTACGACCTCGCCGGGGACAGTGGTTGGGGCCATTACAGCCGTTGGACGCCCAAAGTGGGCTCGCACACGCTCGTCGCTACGCCTTATACGCGATACGGTTTGCATGGCCAGGCCGGGACGTCGGATAAGGTGACTTTCAAAGTGATCGACAATGCGGGTACGCCGACTCCGA
>JAQGHP010000672.1 GCA_028288775.1 Phycisphaerales bacterium
TTCCGATCTATTAAGATTAAGATTAGGATAGGAGCGCTCTGAGAGGAAGCCCCCCTCAGAGCGCTCCTATCCTAATCTTAATCTTAATCCTAATCTTAATCGTCCGTTTCCCCTCCCCCCGAACCCCCGAAGATTGACACACTCCTTCCCTTCCGCTCTTATTTCCCGCGCGGATAACTTTTCAATCCAAGCCCTACGCAAGGAGAAATTCCATGGCTCGTCCCGTCACCCTTTTCAGCGGCCAGTGGGCCGACCTTCCCTTCGAAACCCTCTGCGCCAAGGCGAAGCAGTTCGGCTACGACGGCGTCGAGCTTCCCTGCTGGGGCGACCACTTCGAAGTCGACAAAGCCCTCAAAGACAAGGGCTACGTCAAGAACCGCTGGGACATCCTCACGAGCCACGGACTCAAGGCCTATGCCATCTCCAATCACCTCGTCGGCCAGGCCGTCTGTGACCTGATCGACGAGCGCCACAAGCTCATCCTCCCCGAAGACGTCTGGGGCGACGGCAGCCCCGAAGGCGTCCGCCAGCGCGCCGCGCAGAAGCTCATCGATACCGCCAAGGCCGCCCGCGCCTTCTTCGACGCGGCCCCCGAGCCGACCGGCTTCCCCGCCGTGGTGAACGGGTTCACCGGCTCGAGCATCTGGCATTCGATCTACGCCTTCCCGCCGACGGACCAGAAATACTGGCAGAAGGGCTTCGACGATTTCGCCAAACGCTTCGGCCCCATCCTCGACGCCTTCGACAAGGCGAACGTGAACTTCGCCCTGGAAGTTCACCCCACCGAAATCGCCTTCGACATCGCCTCGGCCCAGCGCGCCATCGACGCGGTGAAAGGCCACAAGCGCTTCGGCTTCAATTACGACCCTTCGCACCTGGGCTATCAGCACGTCGATTACGTGAAGTTCATCCGCACCTTCGGCCCGCGCATCTTCCACGTTCACGTCAAGGACGCCTGGTGGGGCCACGGCGACGGCACCGTCGGCGTCTTCGGCGGGCATACCACCTTCGCCGACCCCGCCCGCTACTGGGACTTCCGCTCGCCGGGCCACGGCGACGTGAAGTTCGAGGACATCATCGTCGCGCTGAATGACGTGAAGTACGCCGGGCCGTTGTCGGTGGAATGGGAAGACAGCCGCATGGACCGCGAGCACGGCGCAGCCGAGGCTGCCGCGTTCGTGCGGAAGATCGACTTCAAGCCGTCGGCAATCGCGTTCGACGCACAGTTCGACCGGTAGACGGAAAGACAGGGCGTGAAACGTGGTCCTGAAACGTGAAACGTGAGAAGACATCGGTCAGCCGAATCTTCTCACGTTTCACGTTTCACGTTTCAGGACCACGTTTTACTCTTCACGCCCACGCGGACGCGACCCTATCGGTGCGCCGTCACGCCCACCTGCCTGCAATATTCCAGCACGGGGCATTGCGAGCACCTGGGCAGTTTGCCCGTGCAGATGTGCTTCCCGAACGGCACGAGCAGCTTGTTGATCTCCAGCCAATAACGGCGGGGGAGTTTCGCCTCCAGTGCCGCCATCGTCTTCTCCGGCGTGCTCGCCCGCACGAGGCCCCACCGGTTGGTCACGCGATGCACGTGGATGTCCACCGGAATCCCCACCGGCTTTTTGCACGCGATCCCGAGGGCCAGGTTGGCGCACTTGGGTCCGACGCCGGAAAAGCTGGTGAGCGTCTGGAAATCGCAAGGGAGTTCGCCGCCAAAGTCTTTCGTCACGCGCTGTGCGATCGCGTGGATCGTTCGCGACTTGGGCTCGTGAAACGTACAGGCGTGGATCAGTTCGTCGATCCGCCCGGGCGTCAGCCGCGCCATCGCACTCGGCGTGTCCGCGGCTTCGAACAGCTTTAGCGCCGTCGGCAGCGAAACCTCTTCAAACGTGCGGATCGTGATCACGCACGCGACGAGAATTTGAAAGGGCGACCCATATCCCCGCTCCGCCAATTCAAACAACACCGCCTTCGGATAATGTTCCACGGCTTCGCGCACGCGCGCCATGACCTCGTCGATGTCGAAAGGTTTCTTACCAGGCGCACGCGCCGTCTTGGGATCGTCCCAGCGGGCGGCAGCGGATGGTTTGACGCCCTTCGCCACCCCCGTAAGCTACCGCGTGGCAGCGCGGCCGGGCAATTGCAAAATGCCGTGCGGCAAAGTGCCCGGCAGACTTTCAGAGCCGGGGCGTGTCGCCCCGGTCGGGCCGCAGGCCCGAAACGGAGCTTCGCCGCGACCGGGCCGGCACGGCCCGGCTCTGAAGTTATCTGACAAACCAGACCCCGCGAACCTCTACGGGCCGAGCAATTCGGTGCGATATTTCGGGGCGAGGTCTATCGCTTTCTTGATGAACGCCGCTTGCGCGGCTTTGTCGAGTTCGGGAGGCCTGGCGGTTCGGGAAGCGACCCGGACGCCGACCTCCTCGAAGAACTTTTCCTGCCCCGCCGGCGCGCAGATGCACAGCAGCCGGACCGGGCGGCCGGACGCGTTGGTGAACGAATGCGGCGCGTTGGCCGGGATGCTCACGGTTTCGCCGGCGCGGATCGCTCGCTTCTGCCCGCGGAACGTGGCCTCGATCTCCCCCTCCAGAATCGTGAACGACTCCTCGAAATCATGCCGGTGCGGCGGCGGTCCGCCGCCGGGGGGGATGTGCATGTCGATCAAGCAGTAGCGGCCACCGGTTTCTTCGCCACCCAAAAGAATCGTGTACGTGTCGCCCACGAGCCCGATATGCGGCAACGGCGCGTCGATATCAGGCTGGGCGACGACGAGCTTCCGATGAGGATCATCGTTCGGAATCGCAGTGACTGGTTGAGTCGTGATGGAATGAGGGGTCATGGAATCTCCTTCGGTTGCGAGTCGAACGCATTTTAGTCCACAAGGGAGAGCGAAGGAAAAAGGGGCGGAAGCGACAATCACTTCCGCCCCCAGGGAAGGAAGCTCGCAAAAACACTGAAGTTCAAGAATCAGCGACTCCGGCGGAATTCGGCCCCGCCGCCCGGGGCGACTCACTTCACAATCACGCTGGCGGTCATGTGTGGGTGGACCTTGCAGTAATATTTGTAAGTCCCCGGCCTGGTGAAAGTGAACGAATATTTGTCGTCCGTGTCGAGCGCTTTGGAGTCGAATGCCACCGGCGCGTCGTCGCTGCTGGCGGTGTGCGGCACGTCATCATGATTGACCCACGTGACGGTGGTGCCGACGGGCACCGAAAGGACCTGGGGCGTAAACGAGAAGTTGTCGATGGAGACCGTCGTATGCATCGCAGCATCGGCGGACGGCGGCGCGTTGCCGGCGGCCGGCATCGTCGTCGCGGCGACGTGTGCGGCCGGGGGAACTGCCTTGGCCTCCATCGCGGCAACCTCCGGCCGCCGGAGCCATGCCATACCGCCGATCGTCAGCAGGACCAGCAGGAGCACGAAGGCCACATAAACATTCATCAATCGAAAGCGTTGCATTGTTGTTCTCCAAAAAGGGGGTTTCGATAAATACGTTAGAGTGAGAAGTAATCGCAATGGATGCGGCGGGGGTTGACGCGCTTCTGCCGCAACTGTCGAATCAATTCGACGGTCATCCGGGAAGGGCAGCAGAGGTAAAACACCTTGTCGTCAAGGCCCCGGCACCATTCGCCCAACCGGTTGCCGTCAACGCGCCCCGTCTCGCCGGTCCACCAGGCCGGTGGCGTCGAGAGCACGAAAATCACCTTCAGGGCCGGCCACTGGCCCACTTCCATCGCGGCCAACTCCGCGGCGAAGAGGATGTCGTCCATTGCCCGGCTGGCGTAGATCAGAGTCACGTAACGCGATTCGCCGCGGTCGCGCATTGCCCGCAACATGCTCATGAATGGCGTGATCCCGACCCCGCCGGCAACGAATA
The DNA here is from genome assembly GCA_028288775.1 of Phycisphaerales bacterium. Taxonomy (GTDB): domain Bacteria; phylum Planctomycetota; class Phycisphaerae; order Tepidisphaerales; family Tepidisphaeraceae; genus RYN-428. The sequence continues at coordinate 3,878 of JAQGHP010000672.1, forward strand.
CCAGATCGCCTTCGTCGGGATGCAAATCGTATGAGAATCGGCCGAACGGACCGTGGACGGTCGCCATGTCGCCGACTCGTATTTTGTCGATTACGCGCGTAAAGTCGCCGCAGTCTTTGATCGTCAGGCTGATTCGGTCGGTGCGTTCCGGGCTCGAGGCGATGGTGAACGGGTGCTCCTGGGCCGGCACGGCTGAATTGAGTAGTCGCAGGAATTGGAACTGTCCCGGAGAGAAATGGAAGGGCCGGCCGTCGGGCGCCGACAGCGTGAGCGTGCACGCCCGCGACGATTCGAATCGTACCGACGAGACGCGAAACGCACGCCGGGCGAGAAGCCGCGGGCGGATCGCACGGGTGTAGATCCAGACGGCCAACGCGATTGCGGGTACTGCCGCCAACACCGTTCGAGCGCCGGCGTCGTTCAGATCATCGCCCGCCATCAAGCCATGGACGAAACCGGCCGCCAGAACGACCAGCGCGACTGCGGCGTGCGCCCGCCGCCACTTCTCGTACGACAGCCGCATCGCCCCCCGCAGCACTGCTGCCGTGACTTGCGCGCCCAGAAGAATTAGCGCGACCCGCCCGGCCCAGATGTGCCATCTGGTGTGCAGCCGCGTAAGAAGTGTCCAGCTCTCGCCGCCGGCGATCAGCAGCGGGTGAACGCATAACAGCGCAACGATGACCAGAGCCATGGACCGGTGAAACCGCAGCAGCAGATCAAGCCCGAAGGGAGCTTCGATCCATTGCAGGCGCGCGGTCAGCACGAACTGGATGGACAGCAACGTGAATCCAACCAGCGCGCAGTTGATTCCGAGCCCCGTTGCCGTGGGATGCCGATTGTCCGGATCGAGCGCGGCAAGGATGACCAGAGGGGCAATGGCAAGTAGCGGATAGAACACACAGAGCAGCACGGCCCATTCCGTCCTGCAGAACCAGGGGAATTGGGTCGGCCGGGCCACTTTGGAGTGGTGGCCGGCCACGCGCTGTGCCACCATGGCCATGCTACCCGGGCCGAAGCGGCAGTCCGTCGCTTTATCGAAATGGGAGCCGTTGCCGTTGCTCATGGGAAACTCTCCGATCAGGAATCGCACGCCGACTTGATTCGGTTTGCTCGTGATGCCAGACCGCCCGCTCCGCGAGGATATTCCGGCGTCAATCATTTTGTTCTCAGACCATGACGGCACTCCCGCACAAATGGCGTTGCTACCAGAGCGCATGCCTCACCACCCGCTCGCGCCCTTCCACGACGCGTCGCACGAGGATTTGCCTATAGCCCAACGAACGCAGCAGGCGCACCACCGCCCACGCCTGGCGGCGGGTGGGCGGTTCAGTTACGAGGGAGAGTTCCACGGTGATCGCGTTCAAGGGCTTGGCGATGCAGCACCAGTCGTACGGGTCCCCGAATGTCCAGGCGTCGCCGCCCACGCGAATCTCGCGGGACCCCGGCGGAACGAGCTGGGCGTGGGCGAACGCCATGGGTCAGTCATCGGGCGTTCCCGCAGCGGCAAGGAAGAACTCAAACATCAGCTCTTCAAATCGCCGCGCCTCTTCCATCACTTCCACCCATCGGTCGGCCGGCAGCATCGCCACCTGCCGGTTCACTTCCTCGGAATGGCGCCGGTCGACCAGGGTGTGCCTCGTAATGTAGCGCGCCGCGCCGTTCACCCCGCCCGGCAGCACCGCGGCGGGGTCGAGCATCGGCGACAAGTTCTCCGCCACACTCGAGATCCCCAGTACCAGGTACGGCTTGGGGCCGTTGGCGACCTCTTCTATGCGCTCGATCAGCCGGCGCGTCGCGGGTAGCGGCGGCGGAATTAGCTCGCCGAGGTCCATCAGGTCCTGTTCAGCCCAGCGGTGATGTCCGTTCTCCTCCCGCGCATGGCGCACAAACCATTGTGATAGCGCCGGGTCATCGATCCGATCGGAAACCTGACGTAAATGCGCCTGGGCCGCGGCGCTGAAGTGATACAGTTGCCCGAGCAATCCGACGTACTGCCGACGCTTCAGCCGATTGCCGTTCAAGACGGTCATGACACGCTCGGCCAGTCCGCTTGCCCGCGCATTCGTCCCCCCTGCGAATACACGCGAGCGCGTTTCGTTTTCCGTGATGTCGTGCATGTCTTACTCCTGCGTATGTGTGAATGCCGCGGCTCGCACGGCGCGGCCGCGAACAGTCGCTGCCTACCGGGCTACCCGCCTTGCGAATCCTGACCGCTGGTGCGTCCCGGTTATTCCCGCCTGATTGGTCTCGCTGTGAAACATTTTCAGAGGCGAATTGACTCAAAAATCTGTTGGATGCCGGAATATCCGCACGGGGGAGAGGTCTGCTGTCGCCACGCTCGCGTCAGTGGCCCCGATTCCGAGCAGGGTGATGGCGACGGCACGCTAATCGGCAGCCATTCGCGGCACCACCATGACAAACGATCCAAATGACTCGCGCGGCGGGATTCGAACCGATCAGATTTGTCGGGCTCACGACGGACGGGCCTAGAGTAAGCCGCCTGACGCATGCGACGAGAATTTGCAAGGGCGATCCGTAACCCCGCTCCGCCAATTCGAACAGCACCGCCTTCGGGTAACACTTCACCGCTTCGCGCATGCGCCATGATCTCGTCGATGTCGAATGGCTTCTTCGCAGGCGCGCGCTTCGTTTCAGGAGTCATCGGAGCAGGCGGAAGCGGATGGTTTGACGCGCTTCGCCACCCCCGTAAGCTACCGCGTGGCGGTGAATCGAGGCCGTTCCAAAATACGGTGCAGCGGGCACGGAGTCCGGATGGGCGCGACGGATGCACGCACATGTACCGTGGCATGGGTTTCCAACCCATGGCTTGCGGTACCCCGCGAGCGTCGGCCGTATTCGGGCAGCAGCGCACCTGAAGTGCTCCGTAGGATTTCAGAGCCGGGGCGTGTCGCCCCGGTCGGGCCGCAGGTCCGAAGCGGAGCAACGCTCCGACCGGGCCGACACGGCCCGGCTCCGAAATGTGCGGCGTACCGCACGCCATGGGCGGGCCGCCCATGCCACGTGGCCGGAACCGCGATTGGACATGTTTTTCGCGATGTGACGCCGGACGTATTTTCGGAGACCTTTCTCATGGCCGAGCGCACGTACGTCCCCGTCGGAAGCATGCGCGAGGTGCAGACGTTTCAGCGTCACTTGGCGGCCCTCGGGCTGGACATTCCGTGCGACGAGGTGCTGCAATCCGCGCCGCAGTCGCCGCTCGCGCAGCCGATGAAAGTCGGCGGCCGCGTGGTCGGCAATCGGTGGGCGATTCACCCGATGGAGGGATGGGACGGCACGCCGGATGGGCGGCCAACCGAGAATACCTTCCGCCGCTGGCGGAATTTCGGCGCGAGCGGGGCGAAGCTCATCTGGGGCGGCGAGGCGGTCGCCGTCCGGCACGATGGGCGGGCCAATCCACACCAACTGCTCATCAATGAATCCACCAAGGCCGACCTCGGCCGCCTGCGTGATGTGGTGCTCGAAGAGCATCTGCGTGTGACGGGCAACACCGATGATCTGCTGATCGGCCTGCAGCTCACGCATTCCGGCCGCTACAGCGTGCCGGCCGCCTGGGGAAAACGTGAGCCGCGGATTGCCTATCATCATCCCATTCTCGATCGGCGGCTGAACCTGCCGGGCGACTATCCCCTCCTGACCGACGGCGACATTCGCGCGCTGATCGAGGATTTTCACGTCGCCGCGAAAATTGCGCACTCCCTCGGCTACGACTTCATCGACATCAAGCATTGCCACGGCTACCTCGGCCACGAACTGCTCAGCGCCCACACCCGCCCGGGCAATTACGGCGGACCTTTCGAAAACCGCACGCGCTTCCTCCGCGAAATTGTGCAGGGCGTTCGCTCGCTCTGCCCCGGCCTGCTCATCGGCGTGCGCCTCTCAGCGTTCGACCTCGTCCCGTTCCGCCCCGACCCCGCCCGCTCCACGCCCGGCAAGCCCGGCCCGGGCATTCCCGAGACGTGCGACCTTCCTTACCGCTGGGGATTTGGCATAAACCAAAACAACCCGCTTGAGCCCGATTTGTCCGAGCCGATCCGCTTTTTGTCTCTCTTGCGCGAATTGAATATTCCGCTGGTGAACCTGACCGCCGGGAGCCCTTATTACAATCCACACGTGCAGCGGCCGGCGCTCTACCCGCCATCGGACGGCTACCAGCCGCCGGAGGACCCGCTCGTCGGGGTCGCCCGGCAAATGCGCGCTCACCGCACGCTTAAGCAGCAATTCCCCGATCTTGTGATCGTCGGCACCGCGTATACCTATTTGCAGGACTACTTGCCGCACGTCGCCCAAGCAGCGGTGCGCGAAGGCTGGATCGACAGCGTCGGGCTTGGCCGGATGGTTTTGTCGTACCCCCAATTACCTTGGGACGTGCTAAGGGGAAACGCGGTGCAGACCAAGAAAGTCTGTCGCACTTTCAGCGACTGCACCACCGCCCCCCGCAACGCGCTCCCCTCGGGATGCTACCCCCTCGATTTGCATTACAAGAATTCCCAGGAAGCCCCGCGGCTCAAAGCCCTGAAAAAGAAAGCCCCCGCGGTTGTGCCCCCTCCACCCTGAGCCCTGAACCCTCTCGCCCCCCTACGATTGCGGCTTGGCAAAATCGCAGCGCCTCACTACAGTGTGCGGCTTCATGCAGTTGCGCAGGAGGGCGGGTCAGGGAAGTTGACGTATGCAGGAATCGAGTACCAAGAAGATTTACGACGTACACTCCGTGTTCTATGACGCGACGTTCGGCCGTCTCGTCAGAAGGCGCATCGCCCAGGCCATCTCCCACATGAACATCAAGCCCAGGGACCGCGTCCTCGACCTGGGCATCGGCACCGGCGTGTCGCTGAACTATTACCCACAGGACCGCGGCCACATCGTCGGCGTCGATCTCTCCGCCGGGATGCTCCGCGAAGCCCGCAAGAAAATCCGCGAACAGGGCCGCACCAACGCCAGCGTCTTCCAAGGCGATGCCATGCGCCTGCCCTTCACGCGCGACACTTTCGACCACGTCTTCATCAGCCACGTGATCAGCGTGGTGAGCGACCCGTACCGCCTCGTGCAGGAAGCCCAGCGCGTCGCCAAGCCGGGCGCGCGGATCGTGATCGTCAATCACTTCCAATCCACCAATCGTTTCCTGGCGCTGCTGGAGAAATGGCTCTGCCCGCTATGCACCAAGCTCGGCTGGCGAAGTGATTTGGCCCTGCAGGATTTGATCCGCCGCACGGGGGTGGAGGTCGATTACCGCTTCAAACTGGAAAGCATCGATTTGTGGGAAACGGTCGTAATGACCAACACCAAGTCCGCCTTGAATCTCGGGGGAATGGGAATGCTCGCCGTGTAATTGAACCGCTTGCTTCGACACGCGATGCGACTTCCTTACCGAATCGAACGCCCAGACGCCGAGGCGCAGAGGTAGGAAAAGAATAGAAAACAGTCGGTTGCGTTTTCTGCTTCGGACACGAGCCGGTATTCAGCCCTTCAACTCTGCCTCGGCGTTTTTCTCTGCGCCTCGGCGTCTCTGCGTTCAATTTTGTTCCGAACTTGCCAATCCCCACAAATCGCGCGCATCGTTGGCGGTCATTCCTTCCCCGGCCGCGTCGTCGGCTTCGCCCGATGGGGCTTGGTCGCCGGTTGCGTTTGCGGGCGTCGGCTGGTTTCCAATTCCTTCGCCAATTCCTGGCCGCGTTTGACCATCAACTCGGGCTCTTCCTCATTTTCGGTGGGGGGGTGGAGCGTGAAGTCCAGGTCGTGGTTGTCGGTCAGGGGAAAGGCCTCGGTGATGAGATCGATTGGCACGATCTGCCACCACGGCGCGAAGACGTTCGCCGTGGTTTTTACCGAGTCGTACCCCTCGAGGCGCAGCTCGACGTCGTATGTGCCGTACCACTTGAATTTCCGCGTGAGGGGCGTGCGGCCGACTTCCTGGTCGTTCAGATAGACCAGCGCGCCCGACGGGCTGCTGCGGACCGTTACCGTGCGCTGCACGCAGCCGCCGCCCGCGCTTGCGAGTGCCGACAATACCAGCGCCGCGATCATCGTCTTGCCCATAGCCACCTCAAATGCCCGCGGCAGTATAGAATAGAACCCCCGCGCGCCAAGCCGCGTACTCTACGCGGCCGCGGGACCTGCGGCGGATTTCGTTTTTGACCGATATTTCCCTTTGTGGGAGTGATGTTTCGCATGCACAGCGTCATGGCCGCCATCGGCTTTCTCGTCATCCTCCTCGCGTTCGTTGGGCTCGATCTCGTTTGGTGGCGCGCCGCCGACCGGAGATTGCACCCTCTCCGCGCCGCGGCCCTCTGGCGAGCGCTCCTGGCGGCATTCATGGGCCTCATGCTGCTCGAGGTCTTGCTCATTGCCGTCTGGCGCACCGGGATATCCGCGTCGCAAGGACCCATGCCCCTGCCCGTGCATGCGGTCATCTACCTGTGGCATTTTCTGGTGTTGCCAATCGTCACGGTGATGCTCTTCGCCGGGGCCGTGATCCGATGGGCCCGGGGAAAAATGTCCGCCCGCCGGCCCGTGCCGCATCGCGCAATGTCTCTGGCCGGCATCTCTGCTGGCGTTAATCCGCCGGCGCTTCCGAAACCGCCCGCCGTCCTGCGAGCCCTGCCCGGCCCCTCGCGCCGCCAGGTTCTCGCCGCGGCGGCGATGGTCGTCCCGCCTCTGGCGGCGTGCGCTGTGGGGGCCGCGACCGTCGTGCAGATGCGGCAATGGCGTCTTCAGAAATACACGCTGCCGATCCCCACGCTGCCCAAAGCCCTCGACGGCCTGACGATCGTGCAGGTCAGCGACACGCACATCGGCAAGTTCCTGCACCCCAGCCGCCTCCCGGAAATCGCCGACTCCGTCAACCGCCTGAATGCAGACTTCGTCGTCTTCACCGGCGACCTGATCGACATGTCGATCATCGACCTGCCCTACGGAATCACGTTTCTGCAAAGCCTCAAGGCGCGCTGCGGCGTAACGATCTGCGAAGGAAACCACGACCTCTTCGAAGACCGCGGCGAGTTCGAACGCCGCCTGCGCCCCGCCGGGTTGTCTTTGTTGCTGGGCGGCCAGCAGATCTTCTCCTGCGTCCCCGGCGCCAACCCCGGCGGCCGCGATTTCCCCGTCCAGTTCCTGGGCCTCCCCTGGAACCAAACCGACCCGGCGACCAACGCCTCCATGGATTGCCTGCGGCCCCTGATCCGCCCCGACGCCTTCCCGATCCTGCTCGCGCACCACCCCCACGCCTTCGACCCCGCCGCCGCCGCTGGAATTCCCTTAACGCTCTCCGGTCACACG
>JAQGHP010000699.1 GCA_028288775.1 Phycisphaerales bacterium
GCGGCAGCTTGGGCGACACCGGCCTTCGTCGCCGGGACGCTGACGCGTAATGCCTTGCGGTTCCAACCCAGCATGTTCTTCACGTGAACGGCGGGTTCGGGGGTATTCGACGCGTCCAGTTCCTCAATATGCACGGTCTGCTTCGGCGTCTTTACGATGGTATAAACGCCGGGCTCCTTGGTCTTCGCGACGATTTTCTTGCGAATCGCATCCGCCAGCACATCGGGCAAATAGACCTGCAGCGAGCTGTCCAGGGCGTCTTCCAATGCGAACACCTGCATGCGGTATTTGCCGTCGGGAATGAAAAAGAGCACGGCCAGCTTGCCCAAAACCTGCGAGCCTTCCGGGGCGAGCGAGAACAGCGCCGCCGCCAGACGCCGCCACAGGCGGCCATGATCGGGCGTGGCCTCGGCGTCGGCGATCGCCAGGTGCTTTTCGATTGTGACGCGGTCCTTCATCCCGCAACGAGAGAGGAAATCCTCCAAGTTACCGGCGGCGCGCCCGGGGGACTTGGCTGGCGAAGTAGAAGGCATAGCGAGGCTCCTGGAAACGCAAGGGTTGGCAGACATGCGTCCCGTAATATCTTATCCGCAAATGGCCTAAATCGCAAACGGCTGCCATCTGACTCGTTCCGCAGGCCATTTTGCCGCAGTTGCCAATGGGCCTCGTGACGATATGGACATCGTGGAATTAGCGGAGATGGTTGGGGCCGGTCGAAGCGATGGGCTTGGTGACCCGGTACGTTTTTGTGCATGCAATGGGCTTCCGCCCGCCTATCAGTCCCCCCTCGTAGGTACTCCCCAATCGAAATGCGTCCATGGTTTTTCAGAGCCGGGGCGTGTCGCCCTGGTCGGGCCGAAGGCACGAAACGGAGCAACGCTGCGACCGGGCCCGCACGGCCCGGCTCCGAAATCACGAGACGAATGAGACCGGTCGGCCCGCTCAGTGACTCCCGGAAGCTTTGGCCCGAGCTTCGTTCGTCTCCTTGACGATCGCATTGTATTTGCCGGCGAGGTCATTGAATTTCATCACGGCCTCATTGCGTTCCCGGCCCAGCTTCTCGATTTGATCCTTCGCCTGCTTCAATGCGACGTCGCGTTCGGAGACGGCCGCCATCCAGGTGTCGCGGCTCATCCGCAGTTCGTCCCGCTCCACAGCAACCTTGTCCCGCTCTGCCGAAGTCGTCTTCAGTTTGCTCGCGGCCTCCGTGAGCGCCGTCTGTGAGGTCTGCAAGCGATCGCGGAAGCTGTTCAGGTCCGCGATATTTCCGCGGATGGTTGTCGCCTGCTCGGCGATCGTGGCGGCCTGCCGCATCCGAACTTTCTCCAGGGCCGTGGCGTCGAGATGCGCCTTGCGGTTGGCCGTCCATTGGAAGCCGCACAGCACGGCCAGGGCCAGGACACCGGCGAGATTGATGTATTGGAGAGCGCGGGTCATGGCGTCGCCGCCTTTGTGGGTTCCGGACGAATTTGAAATGCGACCTTCTCAATCCCGGCCGCCCGCACGAGGTCGAGGACGTGAATGACGTCCCCATGCCGGGCATCCTTGTCCCCGCTGATGATCACGCGGAGGTTGGGGTTGGTCTTTCGCATCGCGGCAAGCGTTGACACGAGTTCGTTGTCGCCGACCGGCTTCTTATCGAAGAACGCTCCGCCGGCCTTGTCCACGGAAACGTCCGCCAGATCCTTCCCCGCATCCGCGGCCGGCGCAGCGCTGGAGGCGGTCGGCAAATTCACCTTCACGCCCCGGAGCGTCACCATGCTCAAGCTTACGAGCATGAACGACGCGAGCAGGAAAAACATGATATCGATCAACGGGATGATCTCGATCCGCGCCTCGGCATTTTCCGGCGGAAGCTTGGAACCCAGTTTGACGGGCATGGGACGCACCTTTCAGAAACACGACATTCATTCGAAACGGTCTGACAACTCCTGGTGGCAACCGGTGTTTGCCGCTTTAGCGGTAAACTCTTCGATATCTCGCTCATGCCACAAAGGAATTGAAACCACTTCTTCCTAACCGACAGAAACCGGAGGCATCGCAGCGCGCGCGGGTCGCGTTTCACCCACCGCCCGGCAACGCGCGAACTCCTCCAGATCATGCCCATGATGCCGCGCCGATTGTACCAATAGCTCGACGTGGTTGATGACCCGTTCGAGCTGCGAACGCAGGCGGGAAAGTCGGCGATTGAAATAGTTGTAGGGAAGCAGACAGAGGATCGCGATGGCCAGGCCGCAGGCCGTGGCAATCAGCGCCTCGCCAATGCCCCCGCTGACTTTGGCCGCTGCCAGTTGCTCGTCGCCGATAAAGCTGAAGGACCGCATGATGCCCGTGATCGTCCCGAGCAGCCCGAGGAGCGGGGCGAGCGTGATAAGCGTGCCCAGCACCCATTGCAGCCGCTCCGCGCCTTCCAACTCGTCGGATGCGCGAATCTGCATCGCGCCCAGCAGCGAGCTGTGGGCGTGGATCAGGCCGTCGTATACGGTCCGCAGAAACGGGTCGCGGCTGTCGGCCGTCCGCGCGATCGCGCCTGCGAAATCGCCAGCGGATATCGCGTCAAAACTCTGCTGCAGCGCGCTTGCGTTCGTCCGCCATCCCAATCCCCACCACCAGAGCAGGCGCTCCAGGACGACGGTAATGGCCGACACAAGGGCCAGCAGCAGCGGCCACATGATCGGGCCGCCCTTGAGGAAATAATCCACAACAATATTGCTGAGCATTCCATTACAGATAAAGACGTTCATGGTTTCCTTAATCCGGCAGCTCGAATTGAATCGACACATCAAATGAACGCACACCGCCGGGCTGGAAGTGCCACCGGTCGCGCACCGCATGCACCGCGGCCTGGTTCAATAGCGGCCAGCGGCACGGCGTTTGGACCTGTGCCCCAAGCACCGCGCCGTCTTCGCCGACGGTGAACCGCACGACGACCGTCCCTTGCTGCCGGGCCATCCCGGCCTCGCGCGGGTATTCGGGGCTCGGCTGCCGGCCTTCGCCCACGCCAAACGTGAGATGACGGACCGCGCCCGGAATACCCGCGCGCTGTCGCGCCGGCCCGTCCGCTTCCGCCGGCACGGCAGGCCGTGCAGGCGCAGCGGATTGTGCCGGTGCCGCGAGTTGGGCTGGCATCGGAGGCTTACTTGCAGCGGCCGGCGCTACAAATGCCGGTGCCGGAGTCAGTTCAGCCAGAGACGCTAATGCAGGAGCCGGCGTCAGAGTTTCGGGGTTGGGGAGGGTCGGCGGTTGCGGGTCTGACACGTCGGGCTTCGCGGGCGGCGCGTTCTCTGTTGACGTGGCGTCCGACGGAGCCGGATCATCAGAGAGGTCAACCTTCACCGATTGCACAAGGACCGGCGGCAACTCCTTGGGCAGCGGTTGCGCTTGCGGATAGCGCAACACGAAACCGAGCCCCCCTATCACCAGGCATCCCACCCATATGCCCAGTGTAGCGGCCGGAACAATCGCCCCTGCCTCCGGCTCGCGCGGGAGGAATTGATCCTCCCGCGCGGAGCCGGGGGACGAAGGCGTCTTCACCGGCGGTGGTGCGACTTCCGCGAATTTCACCGCCGCACCTCCGAGCTTTGCTCCCGCGCCCGTCGCGGGCTGAATTGAAGTCGATCAAAATTCATAGGTGATCCCGGCAAAAACGGAGCGTCGCTGGCCGAACTGCGGCGCGTTCACGCCCAGCCCGGAGCCGTTGCGCAGCTCGTAGCTTTGGTCGAACACGTTCACCAAATCGATGCGCGCGCGCACGTTATTTGGCCCCCAGAATCCGCCGCGGAAAATGTGCTCATACCCGACGTTCACGGGGTAGTACGACGGCTCCTGTTGCGTATTGGCGAATCCCGCCCGCAGCCCCGATCCGAACAGGAAATCCACGTAGGCGCGGTTGTCCCGAAGGAACGTGTAGGAAACGCCCGCCGAGATCGTGTACTCCGATTCGTGGTCGAGCTTGATGTTGTGGGTCTTGATGAACGCGAGCTCATCGTCGGCGAAGTTGAACTGCTGGGTATCGATGTCGTGGGCCATCGTCTTGACCCAGGAGAAGTTGGCGAATGCGGAAAACCCGCCCTCCCGGTAGACCGTCCCGAGCTCCGCGCCGTACACGGTGCCCTCCCGATAGTTGTAGGGCGCGAAAATCAGCGCGCTGCCGAACTGGCCCAGGTCCACCAGTTGGTGGGCTTGTTTGTAGAAGGCATCTACGTTGACCGCGAGCGCGGGAGTCACCTGCCGCGACAGGCCCACGTCGTAATAGTTCGAGCGCTCGACCTTGGGCGCGTTGTCGCCCGAACTTGCCGGGGCGTTGCTCGTGTTGTTGAACTGGTTGACCGCGGAGAGCTTCAGGTTTTGCACGGGCGGCGGCACGAAGTAGCGGGAATATCCCGCGTGAACCGTCGTCGCATCGTCAATTTTGTAGACGGCATTCACCCGCGGGCTCAACTGCCCTTCCTTGTCGAAGTTGGAGTCAAACCGGTCGTACCGCAGGCCATAGTTGAGCGTAAGCTTCGGAGTCAGTTTCCACTCGTCCTGCACGTAAATGCCAGCCTCCGTCGCCTCGTTGCTCCCCTGTTCGTTGATGCGGAACGTCGAATCCGAGGTCTGCATGCCCGAGGCATCGACGGGGAAGACGGCGGAGGACGTGTTGAGTTTTTCGGCCGTGTAATCGGCGATCAGCCCGGCGCGAATGGTGTGCTGATCGTTCAAGACATAGGCGCTGTCGAGCTGCACGCCGTACGTGGCAAAGCTGTTATCGGAAGCCGCCGCAACGCCCTGGAAGATCGGATCGTTCACGTAATCGGGCCGGAAGTCGAGCTGCGCGTAGCGGACGAACCCGGAGACCTGATACGAGAGTTTGTCCACGGTCTTCTGGTAAGCCAGCACCGTGTAGTATTCCTGCTCCTTCTGGTTCTCATCGGTAAATTCCGACCGGGCGTTCGGATGCCCCGCGAGATTGAAAGCGGGCGCGAGCCCCTTCTGATCGGGAATCTGAAAATCGCCGTACGAGCCGTTCACAAACAGGCTGAGGCGGCTGGTGTCGTCGATGTGATAGGAGAGGTAGGCGAAAAGACGTTGCTGGTCGGTGGTGTCGTGCAGTGCGGTGTGGCTTCCCGTGGTGTTCTCGATCCCAAGATCATTGTGGCTGTAGGAGCCGCTGACGAAATAATCGAGGTCTCGATCGGTGCCGCCGACCTGGAAGGCCGGTTGAATGGTGTTGTACATGCCGCCGTAAAGCGACAGTTCGTTGTGATTGAGGGTTGCGCCGGATTTGGTGACGACATCGACGATGCCCGCGGTATGAAAGCCGAATTGGGCGGGCAGCGTGCCGTCGATGAGCGTCACGGAGCTGATGATGCGGGTGTCGAGTTCCTGGCCGAAGACGTTGACCGGCTGCGGCAGCAGCACGCCGTTCACGCGATAGGTAAGATTGGCGTGCTCGCCGCGCAGGTGCAGTTGTCCGAAGGAGTCTTCCACGACTCCAGGCGCGCGGACCAACACTTGCTGAAAGGGTGCATTTTCCCCCCCGGGGATGACCTCGATCTCTTTGGGGGTGAAGGTGTACGTGTTTGCGCCCAGGGCCGGGGCGACTACCTGCTGGGCGAAATCGCCGCGAACGACCACCTTCCCGAGGTATTCGCCCTTGTGCGCAGCTGCGCTATCGGACGGCGGCGACGCGTTCTCGGTTCCCGGCGCGGGCTCGCTGGTCGGTTCTGAAGCGGGCGCGGTAGACGGTCCCTGGGCACTGGCGGGGGGGGGCCCTGCCAGCAACGGTAATGCGCAGATTGCTCCCGAGAGCAATCGTTCGTGTATGGATTTCATGGACGAAGTTCCTGCGGAATAATGGCGTGGTGAATGGGAGCCTACGCGGGAATGTCTGCGCAAGCTCACGAAATAAGACGGTCGCCGCACCGCGTGAAAGGCGCAGTGCCGGCGTTCAGGCGAGAGGGATGGCCGCCGCAGGCGGGCCGCGGATGGGAGCGAAGCGCAGAACTTCGACGGCCGGCGGACGCCGGTCCGTCAGCATGACGACGGGAACAGTCGGCAGATGGGCACAAGGCAGAACCGGCGGAGCCACGGGGTCCGCGGCCATGTGTGCCAGCAATTGGCAGGTGGGGCAGTCGTCGTGATCGTCGGGGGCGGAATGCTTGTGATGCTGCGCGGGAGAATTCGCGCACTGCTCGTTCGAGCCGCCGCAGCATGCGGCCGTATCGGCATGTCCGGCGTGCTCGAGCCGCTCGTGAGCGTACTGCGATGCCCCGCTCGTCCACGCGAGGATGCAAGCGAGCAGCAGGAACTTGAACGAGCGGTAAGGCATAAGGCGTCGCGCCGCCACGGCAATTGAGGAAGTGTAAGCCACTTCGCCACAACCGCGACCGCCTGGATGCTAGCGACGCCGGTCGATTGGGTCAAAATAAATCAGTAATGACCGCCCCACTGCTGATGAATGCATCCGCTCCCCGCCCCCGAGACAGACAAGAATGGCTGCCCCACCAAGGGTGCCAATGCCAAGCGGGAACACCCTACAGCATTTTCGCGACAAATCGGATGGTGACGTAGGCAATACCCGCGATGAATGCCGAGCAGGGCAGAGTCAGCACCCAGGCGAGGATGATGCGCTGGCCCCAGATCCACCGCACGGATCGCACCCCGCGCGTGGTCCCCACGCCCAGGATCGAGCCGGTGATGGCGTGGGTGGTGGAGATTGGCACGCCGGAAAAGGTGGCGATGAAGATGGTGGTGGCCGCGGCCGTCTCGGCGCAAAAGCCGCCTACGGGTTGCAATCTCGTGATGCCCGAGCCCATCGTCTTTACGATACGCCAGCCTCCTGCCATCGTCCCCAGCGCGATCGCGGCCTGGCAGATGAGGATGATCCACCATGCAACCGTCTGCGGATGGCCGAGCAAATTGAGGGCGTTGAGCGGACTGTGCGGGTCGGGCGCGGCCCAGTGGGCCCGCCCGGCCGCCGTCAGCAGGAGAAGGATGATGCCCATCGTCTTCTGCGCGTCATTGCCGCCATGGCCCAAACTGTAAATCCCGGCCGACAGAAGTTGCAGCCGGCGGAATAGCGAGTCCACCCGACTGGGCGTACTTCGGCGGAAGACCCACGAGACCACCACCATGTTCAGGGCCCCCAGCACGAACCCCACCAGGGGCGAGAGCACCAGGAACGCCAGCAGCAATCCCCACCCCTTGCCAACGACGATCGCGCGCAACCCGCCTTTGATGATCGCCGCCCCCGCCACCGCACTGACCAGTGCGTGCGACGAACTGGTGGGCAGGGCGAGAAGCCAGGTGATGATGTTCCAGATGATCGCACCGGTCAGCCCCGCGAGGACCACGTACACGTCGAGGTAATGCGGGTCCTGTTGGATGAGCCCCTTGCCGATGGTGCCTGCGACGGCGGTGCCGAAGAAAAAGGCCGCGATGAAATTGAAAGCCGCCGCCCACAGGACCGCCTGGCTCGGCGAAAGGACGCGCGTCGAGACGACCGTCGCGATCGAATTGGCGGCGTCGTGAAAGCCGTTAAGAAAGTCGAAAACCAGCGCCACGAAGACGATAAAAATAACCAGCCCCAGGGCGGCGGGCGCGGCAGCAGCTCCCGTGGCCGGGGAGGCGGCGGAGACTGCGAGCGTAAGGGCGGCGAGCGTCATTCCTTCTTGTCCTGTTGGGGAGGGTCGGCCGTGGGTTGGTTAGGCCGCGAGGCCGTCAGCCGTTCTTGAGCACAATGCGTTCGAGCGTGTTGCCGACGTCTTCGCAGCCGTCGATTGCGTCCTCAATCAGGTCGTAGAGTTCCTTCCATTTCAGGACTTCCAGCGGCTCCACGTTCCCCTCGAACAGCCGCGAGAGGGCCGCGTGGTGAATGTCGTCCCCGAGGCTTTCCTGGTGGTGAATCTCGATCAGCGCGTCGCTCAGGTCCGAGAGTTTGCGGCTCTTGCGCAGCCGACTCACCGCGTCCTGCACCGTGGTCGCGGCCCGGATCAACACGCCGGTCTGCTTGACGAAATCCTCCTCCATCCGCTTGACGTGAAACAGCGGGAACCGCTTTGCAAGGGCGTCCACGCCGTCCGTAATATCGTCCAGCTCTCCGATCAGCGTGTGAATGTCTTCGCGGTCGAAGGGCGTGATGAACGTGCGGTCGAGGCGCTCCAGCGCCTGGTGCGCGAGTTGGTCGGCGGCATGCTCCTCCTCGCGGATGCGCTGGATCGAAGCGGCGACGTCGGGAAAGTTCTGCGCCAACTGCTGCACGTTGCGGCTCGCCTGCACCGCATGCCCGGCCATGCCTTCGAACAGATCGTAGAAAACGGTGTCCCGCGGCAAAAGATTGAACATGAGGCTCGTACTCCGCATCAGTCCCGATTAAGATTCTGCATCGCAGGGACCATTAAGAATGAGTTAAGGGCGGGGATTGTAAGCAACCTCTCTTGCGATGCAATATCCGCTTCGAAGCGAGGGGTTTGGCGGAAACGGTGACGACAGGATGCGAGCTATGAAATCAGGCTTCTGGCGTCTGACGGCGGCGGTTGCGTGCTCCCTGGGTCTATTCGCCGGCCCCCGTGCCGCCATGGCTGACCGGGTCGACTTTAACCGCGATGTCCGGCCCATCCTATCGGAAAACTGCTTCGCATGCCACGGCCCCGATCAGGAAAAACGCAAGGCCAATCTGCGGCTCGATGTCATCGATGCATCCACGAAAGCCGCCAAGTCGGGAACCATCGCGATCGTGCCGAACAAGCCCGACGAGAGTGAACTGGTCAAGCGCATCACCTCCGACGATCCCGACAAACACATGCCGCCGGCCAAGAGTAAGAAGCAACTGACCGGGGCACAGACGGACATGCTGCGGCGATGGGTGGCCGAGGGGGCATCCTACCCGGCACACTGGGCGTTCGTCGCGCCTGTTCGGCCAACGCCGCCGGGCGACAAGGACGATCAGCGGGTGCGCAATCCGATCGACCGTTTTATCCTCGCGCGCCTGAACGCCGATGGGATGTCCCCATCGCCCGAGGCGGACAAAGTCACGCTGCTGCGGCGCCTCTGCCTCGACCTCACCGGCCTCCCGCCCGCCCCGCAGGAAGCCGATGCCTTTGTAGCCGACCAATCGCCGGACGCGTATGAGAAGCAAGTCGAAAGGC
>JAQGHP010000718.1 GCA_028288775.1 Phycisphaerales bacterium
ATTCCTCGGCATCAAGGCCATCGAATACCACCACAAGTTCGAGGACGACCTCTGGATCGGCTCCGGCAACAAATTCAACTCCCAGTTCGTCCCCGCAAAGGCCCGCAACCGGGAAAATGCCGGCGAAGCAGGAGGCGCTGAAAAGAAAGCCGAAGCGCACGCCGAAGGATCCGGCCACACAGCCGCCCCTGGCGCTGAAGCCAAGCCCGCCGGTGCCGAGGCCAAGGCCGGCGAGCAGCCCGCCGCTCCCGCCGGCGCGACGGCCAACGCCGCCCTTGTTCCTCCTGATCCCAACGTCGGTGCGCCGGATGAGGCCAAGATCAAGCCCAACTTCGCCGACCCGCCCGGCCTCGCCCGCAAGGTGGTCGAGCAGCACGAAAGCGAAATGAAGCTTTCGGACCTCCCCGCCTCCGAAAAGTCCCGGCTGTACACCTTCTTCGGCGTCTACTTCTTCATGACCGGGCTGCACGGCCTGCACGTCGTGATCGGCATGGGCCTCATCACTTGGATTCTGCTCCGCGCCGCGGGCCCCCGTACGATCCCCTGGATTGTGCCCATGATCCCCGGCAGCATCCTCCTGTTCTTCGCCTACCTAGGCCTGATCACCGACACGCCGGGCCTGATGATCTTCGGCCTGGCCGGCATGCTGGTGTGCGTCCTTTGGATTTTGGTCTGGGTCCCCCGTCGCCGGGCGGCGTCCGCCGAGGGCGCGTTCGGGCCCACGTACTTCGCGCCGGTCGATCTGGTCGGCCTGTACTGGCACTTGGTCGACTTGATCTGGATTTTCCTGTTCCCCTTGTTGTACCTGATTCACTAATTCGACACGGATTTCCCGAGGAAAACATGTCTTCCCACGCCGCAACGCATGCCCCCGCCGCCGCCCTGTACGAGGCGCCCGACGACGACCAGCACGATCTCGTCCACGGCCACGGCCCCGGCACCCCGCACATTCACGTGACCTCGCCCCTGCTGCTCCTTAGCGTCTACGGTGCGCTGCTCGTGCTCACCGGCCTGACGGTCGGCATTACGCTCGTCGATTTGGGCGACTTGAACGTTTGGCTCGCCTTGGCCGTGGCCGTGGCAAAGGCCGGCCTGGTCGTCATGTACTTCATGCACCTCCGCTGGGACGCCCCGTTCAACGGCATCATCCTGATCGCCTCCCTCTTCTTCGTCGCACTGTTCATCGGCATCTCCGTCATGGACACCAAAGAGTACAAGCAAAACGACAACCCGCCGGGAATGGTGCTCCGGCCGTAGGGGAAACGCTGAATGCGGAACGCTGAACGCCGAACGAAAAACACGGATCGCGGCGTTTTCTAAATTCAGCGTTCAGCGTTCATAGTGCAGCATTCCTTCGAGGTTCCCATGCCCGCCACCCCTGACTCTGGCGGCCCCGGCCGGCAGAAGCTCGACTATCAAGTGCCGGGCCATCGCGTGCCCGCCGGCACCGGCACGTTCGGGATGATCCTCTTCCTCATCGCCCTCTTCATGCTCTTCGCCGCGGCGATGCTCGGCTACATCCTCATCCGCCTGCACGGCTCCAAAAGCCCCGCCCCCGGCACGATCCAAATCCCGCAATCCCTCTGGCTCAGCACCGCCCTGGTCATCACGGCCAGCGTCACGATCCACCTCGCCGAAAAGAACCTCCGCCGCGAGCGCCAGCCGCGCTTCCGCCGCTGGCTGACGATCACGCTCGCGCTAGCGATCGGCTTCGTCCTCGTGCAGGCGCCGTCGATGGTCCTGCTCCTCCAGCAGCATCACGCCGGGATGGCCCAGAACATGCCCCTCTACGGTTTCATCTTTTTCCTGGTCCTCATCCACGCCCTCCACGTCGTCGGCGGCATCGTCGCCCTCGCCCTCACTAGCGCCAAAGCCGCCCAGGGCCGCTACGACCACGAGCACTACCTCCCCGTCCACCACGCCGCCATGTACTGGCATTTCCTCGATGGAGTCTGGCTGACGATGTTCATCACGTTTCTAGTCCTCCGCTGATAGCGGAGGGGAATGAACGCAGAGGCGCGGAGACGCAGAGGTTAGGAGGGGAGATTAATGCAGAAACTGTTGTAAGGCATGCTTCAAAAGGTGCCTTTTCTGCCCCTGCTCGTGTGGCTCGACTGTACTCGTTGAAGTCTCGGCGAATCCAGGAATTCTCGCTCTGATTTCTCCTCTGCGTCTCCGCGTCTCTGCGTTCGTTCCTCTTCCGTCCAATAGCAAACCCAATTCCTTCTTGCCTCCATCAACGAATTGCGGAATGATTCACGTTAACCAAAAGGAGACGCCATGAACCCCCTCTCGCCTCCCGCCCGCGCAAGCTCCGTTTCTCGCCGCAATTTCATCGCCCGATCCGCGGCCACTCTCGCCGCCGCCGGAGTGGGCTCGCAACTCGGAGCAACATCTCTCGCCGCCGACGCGCCACCCGCACCCGCCGACCGCAAGCTCGGCTACGCCTTCGTCGGCCTCGGCAGCCTCTGCATGAACCAGCTCCTCCCCGGCATCGCAAAGTGCAAGCATGCTCGCCCCGTCGCCCTCGTCAGCGGTCACCCCGACAAGGCAAAACAGCAGGCCGAAAAATACGGCATCAACCCAAAAAACATCTACAACTACGAAAACTTCGATTCCATCAAGGACAACCCCGAGATCGACGTCGTCTACGTCGTGCTGCCCAACAGCATGCACGCCGAGTACACCGTCCGCGCCGCCAAGGCCGGCAAGCATGTGCAGTGCGAAAAGCCGATGGCCGTCAGCGTCGCCGAGTGCCAGCAGATGATCGACGCCTGCAAGCAGGCCGGCCGCAAGCTCGCCATCGGCTACCGTCTTCACTACGAGCCCAACACCCTCGCCTGCATCAAGGCCGTAAAAGACCAGGAAGCCGGCAAGCTCCAGATCATCGAAGCCGGCGCAGGTTTCCCCATCGGCGACCCCGCGCAGTGGCGTTTGAAAAAAGCCCTCTCCGGCGGCGGCTGTCTTATGGACATCGGCATCTACGCCCTCCAGGCCGCCCGCTATCTCAGCGGCGAAGAGCCCATCGAAGTCGTGGCCCAAACCTTCGCCGACCGACAGGACCCGCGCTTCAAGGAAGTCGAGCAACACTGCAACTTCCAGCTCCGCTTCCCCTCGGGCGTCCTGGCAAGCTGCGTCTCCAGCTACGCCACGGGCCTCAACCGCTTCGTCGCCCACACGACCAAAGGCTCCGCCACCCTCGACCCCGCCCTCTCCTACAACGGCGTCAAATTCCACATCCAGCGCCCCGGCCAACCCGAGGAATCCCCGAACCTCCCCGACATCGACCAGTTCGCCGCCGAGATCGACGCCTTCGCCCAGTGCATCCTCACCAACACCCCCAGCCAAACCCCCGGCGAAGAAGGCCTCCGCGACGTAAGAATCATGCAAGCCATCTACCAATCGGCGGATGCCGGGGGTGGAGACGTAGAGCAGATGTCGCGTGGCGTCGCCTGCCGGCGGAGCGGTATCGGCGGAGGCCACGGCGCACAC
>JAQGHP010000729.1 GCA_028288775.1 Phycisphaerales bacterium
GATCGCGACGCCCAGGGTCGTGAGGCTCACCTTCATCACCACCAGCCAGAGGAGGGGGTGGTGGTCGAGCATGTTGCGGGCGAGGGGATTGAGCTCGTGGAATTGTGTGAAGATTTGCGCCCAGAGCGTGAAGAAAAGATCGGCCATGCTCAGAAAGCACAGCACGATCAGCAGCTCGGCCACGCGGCGGGCCCTGCACTCGTCGATCCATCGAATGGGCAGGTGATACAACATGGTTCTTCCCTATGACATCGGCATCCTAAACCGCCGGGGTGAGCCGAGTCCTTGGCAGTCCCCGCGGCTATTTGCCGGAATGCGGATGGTCCCATAGATCGTCGCACGGCAAATGCAGTGCCATCGCCGGCTGGGGCAATATATTGATGGTAGGGGGTATCCGCCCCGTTCGCAGATTAGCCAACGTCAAAGGCTCGGTGCGCGGTCGCGCAGGGCGAGGATGAGCTCGACCTCCCCTTGCGGCCGGCTGAGCTTTTGCGCGATTTCCTGCGGGGATCTGCCCTGATCGATCAGGTGATAGACCTCGAGGTGCCGCGGATCGACCGGGGACTCGGGCGGGGCCGGGGCGGGCGATTCGCCATTGGCAGTCGGCGCGGATATCGCCCCGCGCGACGATTCGCGGCCGGCGGCTTTCAGGGCATCGATGCGGTCGTCTGCCTCTTTGATAAGCATTTCGAGCTTGAGGGTTCGGGTGTCGAGCTGTGCGGTGATTTGCCGGGCCATTTCCGAAAGCTCGACGAGCAGGTTGCTCATGTCGCGTTCGACGGCGCGCTGGCTTGCGAGGCTGGCGGGAGCGGGGGCGCGGGAAAGCGGGTCGCGCTTTTTGCGCATTGGCCGCATGACGGCGTAGAAGATCGTCAGGCCCACCGCGACGATGAGCAGCCACTTGGTGGTGGGATCGAGGTTCGAGAGTTGAAGCAGCATGCCGTCCATGGCACTCAGTCTTCCCGATCGTCGAGCACTTCCTCCGGCCCGTCCTGGTCGCGCGGGTCGCCGGGCGGGTAATCGACAGTGTACGTCATCACGCTGCGGACATAGCGGACCTTCCCCACCTTTTTCAAATCGTGGACCTTGCAGCTATCGATGCTCCCCTCGACCGTGCTCGTGTCGTTGTTCACGCTGCTGACTAACAGGCCGACGGATTTGAGATGTGTGACGACCTCCTGCGTCTGCTCGTCATTGAGGTCATCGAGGACAATGACCACGTCCGTCACCTCGCCGTCATGATGGTTCATAAGCCCTTTCGCTCGCCGATCCCCTGAAGCGGGATTGTCGGGAACGATTCGCCGGTTTGCAATCGGAAAACCCGTTGAGCGCCATCGACCGGGCGAGAAAACGGTTGACCTGTGGCGCGTGGGTCAGATGAATCAGGTGCCGGCCGCCCTTGACGATCTCGTCCGGGTTTACGTTCCTGACCGGGATCACTTCGTCGTTCTCCCCGTGAATGGAATGCACGGGCGCATGCGGCGTACCTTGCAATTCCCATCCGAGAATAGCCTCGGCGGACCACCGGAGCTGGCCCGGGGAATGCTCGAGCATCATGGTAGTCATCAGTTCCATGTCGCTGCGATTCAGGTCTTCGAACAGCGAGAATCCCGCGGGAGCGGAAAGGCGAATCGCCGGCTCGATCCATTGCTGGGGCATCGAGGCCGTCGCCGCACACACCGAGAGGAACAGCGGGGAAAGGTCGCGGTACGAGCGGCAGCCGCCGATGAGCAGCACACCCCGCGCATCAAGATGCTTGGCGGCCTCCAGCGCGAGCATCGCCCCCATCGAGCATCCGCCGACGTAGATGGTTCCGCCCCCACGTACGGTCTCGGCCATGCGCTGCGCGTAGTGGCCGAGCGACTCGCGGTCCGATTCGGGCGCGATCCACGGGGGCACCTCGATGCGCACGGGAAGCTCCCGTTGCGGCCGGTACAGGCGGGCATCGACACCAATCCCGGGGAATAACACGAGTCTGATTTCGGGTACTGCTTGCATCGACGGCGACCATAAACGAACAATCCGCATGGCGGCACGGGCATTCTTTAGCGCGAAGCAGATTCGCGATTTACGCGTGCGAAATGCGTGCCTTATCGGCCCCGGCAGAGGGCTTGTGAAATCTGTCACGCTGTTCTTGCAAACCCCATGGCCGGCTCTTAGTATCTGCCCCTTCACTGGCGGAACGTGTCGCTTTCACGCGGCGCGCCGGCATGTCGGCCCCGGTGGGCCGCGGCCATCCGCCCTTACGCCGCGACGGCCCGCAAGGCCGTTGCGAAACAGTGAATATGGCCGGCTTTCTTCCCGCATTTATCTCCCATTCGGGCCTCAGCCTGGCCGCGGCCCCCGAAAGCCTCGGCAGCGCGCCGCTGCAATTGGAAAACCCTCTGCTGATCCTGGTTTTGTGCGTCGTCGCGGGCGTGGGCACCGTGCTGCTTTTGCCGGCCCGGCGCGACGTGGCGTTCCGCAAGGTGGGGGGGTCATTGGTCGTAGCCGCGTTGCTGATTTTCACGGCACTGTTGGCGCGGAGCAAGTTCAGCATCGGGATGGGGATCTACTTCTGGATCTTCGCCGCCGTCGCCCTTGGCGGCGCGGTTCGGGTCATCACCCACCCCCGTCCGGTTTACGCGGCCCTCTATTTTGTATTGACGGTCTTCGCCAGCGCCGGGCTGTTCGTCTTGCTGGACGCGGAGTTCATGGCCGCGGCGCTCGTCCTGATTTACGCGGGTGCGATCCTTATTACTTACGTGTTCGTCATCATGCTGGCCTCCGAAGCGCGCTCCCCCGAGGCGACCGCAAGTCACGTCGCCGATTACGACACCACCAGCCGTGAGCCGATCGTCGCGGCCACGGTGGGCTTCGCGCTAATGGGCGTGCTGCTATTCGTGATCTTCGACCGCGGGCATGAGTTGACCGTCCCGCCCCAAATAACGACCGACAATACCGAAATCAACAACACCCAGGGCGCTACGCAAAAGCTGGGCGTCTACCTTTTCCAGCATCAATCAGTGAACCTTGAACTCGCGGGCCTGCTGCTGACGGTAAGCATGGTGGGCGCGATCGTGATCGCCCGCAAGAAGGTGCTCGTGGTGGAACTGCCCCACGGCCGGCCGCCGGTGACCGTCGCCCCGGCAACGCCCATCGACGACAACCCGTACAGCATCCCCGTCTTCGGCACGGACAACCCGAGGCAGAAGGCGTACCCGGAAACGTGATAGGAGAACCGTGGGACGTGAAACGTGATGGAACTCTAAAGGTAAGCACAAGCTGCTGATTTCATCACGTTTCACGTTTCACGTTTTAGGTCCATGGCTCTTCCAACGCTCCAACACTACCTCGCCGTCGGCGCGATCATGTTCTGCGTCGGCATCATCGGTTTCATGACCCGGCGGAACCTGATCGTCATGTTCCTCTGCACGGAACTGATGTTCCAGGGCGTGGCGATCAACCTCATCGCCTTCGGCGCGTACCACCACAACCTCGCCGGGCAGGCGTTCGTGATATTCGTGCTGGTCATCGCCGCGGCAGAGGCCAGCCTCGCGCTGGGCCTGGTCGTTCTCCTGTTCCGCTCGAAGAACACGCTGGATGCGGATGCGTGGCGGGAATTGCGCGGGTAGTTGGAGAATAGTTACTGGTTGCTGGTTGTTAGTGCTGGTGAAGGCAACCGGGACGGTAACGATGATCGAATTATGCAACGCACTGAATTTGAAAATGGTCTTGTATGAACCAGCAACCAGCAACTAGCAACCAACAACTATTATGAACGACATGTGGGTAGTTCCGTTCTACTGGCTGATTCCGCTGCTCCCTTTGATCGGGGCGGCGGTGGCGGGGTTGCTCGGCGCGAAGTGGCTCAAGGAGCGCTCCCATCTGCCGATCTGGATCGGCGTGGGAATCAGCGCCATCCTCTCGCTCTCCCTCCTGTTCGGTGCGATCGGCCATTCCAAGCACGAGTCCGCGGACAAACCCGAGCACGAAAACAACGGCATTTCCGCCACCCGGGACATGTTCAACTGGATCGAGGCGGGGGATCCTGCCCAGCAGGGGACGGCGGACCATCCGCAGGAAGTAAGGGGCAACCCTTCGGCATACTTCCTGGCCAAGGCCGGATTCTTCTTCGACCCGCTTACCGTGACGATGCTCTGCGTGGTGACCGGGATCGGGTTTTTCATTACGGTCTTCGCCGCGGGATACATGAAGGGGGAGAGCGGGTACTTCCGCTTCTTCGCCTATCTCGGCCTGTTTATCTTCATGATGACCATCCTCGTGATGGGCAGCAATCTGGTCATGCTCTACCTCGGGTGGGAAGGCGTGGGCCTCTGCTCCTACCTGCTCATCGGGTACTACTACGAAAAACCCGCCGCCCGTGAAGCGGCGAAGAAGGCGTTCCTCGTCAACCGCGTTGGCGATTTCGGGTTCGGCATTGGCATCATGCTCTGCTACCTGGCGTTCGGTACCGTCAGCTACTTCGGCCAGGGCGCGGGCACCCACACCGGCCTGCTCGAGCTGGCCAATTCGGGCCATCTCACTGATTTCCAATCCAAGGCGCTTGACTGGATTCCCTTCTGCCTGATGCTCGGCGCGTTCGGTAAGTCGGCGCAGTTTCCGCTTTACGTCTGGCTCCCCGACGCCATGGAAGGCCCGACCCCCGTCAGCGCCCTGATCCACGCCGCCACGATGGTGACGGCCGGCGTCTACATGATCGCCCGCTGCGGCACCCTCTTCGTCGGCAACCAGCTGGCGATGACGACCATCGCGGTCGTCGGAGCGTTCACCGCGATCTTCGCCGCCTCGATCGCCCTGCGGCAGTTCGACCTGAAAAAGGTCTTCGCCTATTCGACCATCAGCCAGCTCGGCTTCATGTTTGTCGCGGTAGGCGTGATGGCGCCGGTCGCCGGCGTGTTCCACCTGGTCACGCACGCGTTCTTCAAAGCCTTGCTGTTCCTCTCCTCGGGCGTGGTGATGCACGCGATGGCGGGGGAACTGGACATGCGGAAGATGAGCGGCATCAAGAAAGTGCTGCCAATCACCAACATCCTGATGTTGGTCGGCTGCCTGGCCCTGTCCGGGTTCCCGCTGTTCAGCGGCTTCTTTTCCAAGGACGAAATCGTTGGGGCGGCGTTCCGTGCCAACTGGACGCTGGGGGCCGTGCTCCTGCTCACGGCCTTCATGACGGCCTACTACACTTTCCGCCTCTACTTCCGTGTTTTCCTGGGCCCGCTCGTCATCCCCGAGGCGCCTGCTCAGGGCCACGGTCATGGCCATGAGCCCGACGAACTCGCCGCGGCAAGTCACTCCGCCATTACCACCGGAACCGCCGCCGCGTCGGGGGTTGACGTCGGCCAGACGCACAAGGCCCCCGCCCACGGCCACGACGATGCGCACGGGCATCACAACCATGAACCGCTCATCATGATCCTGCCGCTGGTGGTGCTGGCAGTCGGCGCTTTCTTAGCCGGCTATCTGAACTTCCCGGGCGAATCGTTGGGCCATTTCCTGGGTGAGAGCCCGTCGCTGATTCGGACTTATGAAAAGGCCAGCCATTTCTACGCGGGCACCGGCGCGGTGGTAGCCTCGTCGTTCGGGCAGGAGCCTGCGGGTGTGAAAGCGCCGTCCGCGGACTACACGCTTATGGGGATCAGCGGGCTCATTTCCGCCGCGGGCATCGGCCTGGCGTACCTGCTGCACTTGAAGAACCGCTCGCTGGGCGACGGCATCGCCGTCGCGTTCAGCCCCGTGACCCGCGTGCTCGAAGCCAAGTATTGGGTTGACGAAATCTATCAGGCAGTGATCGTCGAGCAGCTCCGCAGGCTGGGCCGCTGGCTGTGGGGGATCGATCGTTTCATCGTCGACGGGCTGGTCAATGCCGTGGGCACGATCCCGCAAATCGGCGGGTTCCTGCTCAAGCTGACGATCCAACGCGGCTACCTCCAGGGTTACGCGGCGGCCATGCTGTTCGGCGTCGTCATTATCCTTCTCATGGTCTTCCTGCACTAACGCAAACGCTGAAAAACGACCCATGAATAGCATCTGGCTTATCCTCCTCCTGACCGTGCCGCTGATCGGCGCATTGGTCGGGGCATACGTCCCCGAAGGCTCGGCACGCGGCTGGGCCCTCCTGGTCAGCCTCGTCACGCTCCTCGTCTCCATCA
>JAQGHP010000752.1 GCA_028288775.1 Phycisphaerales bacterium
CGCGAACGCCTTTAAATGTCAAAATCTTACTGTAATGTGTCAAAAAACTCGTGCAAACTCGTGCAAACTCGTGCATGACACCCGTCTGGCGCTATCAAGAACGCGGTTTGGCTCTGCGCGTCGTGCATGGGTCGTGCAGGGTCTCGTGCAAGGGCGTGTCGGACCGCCGGGCACGGGCGTATCCGGCAGACAGAGGGCGTTGGTCCATTCCAAACCGCCCCCGTTATTGTCCGGCGGTAAGGACTGCGCGCGATCGGCCGACGGCTAATTGGCCGGACGTTGCGATCAGTCCGGCCCCGCCGATCCGAACGGCTGAGACGTTGGTGAATGTCGCGATGCCGTTGACGATCGTTGCGCTGACCGTGCCGGAGAGCGCCGGGCGACGGCCCAGCAAGTTAGACCATCCCAGGTGCAGCGTGACGGTTTTCCCGTCGTCGGCGGTGCTCAGGTTGCCGTAGCCGTCCAGCACCTGGACGGTGATGGGCGAGTGACCGTCGAGGACAGCGGGCCGGGTCACGAATGCGAGCTTCGCCGGCGCGGAGGCGACTACCGTAACCTGCTGGGTCATCGTGTGGCCGCTGGCGTCGGAGACCACCACGTCGTAGACGCCCGCCTGATGAATCTTCAGGTTTTTCAAAACCGCATGACCGTCCTTAACTTGGATCCTTCTCGAAGGCGCCGCATTGCCGCCGGTTGCATCGTTCTTGACCCGAACGTTGAGCCATTTTAAGTGCCCGCTCGCCTGCGGAAATGAGGTCGCGGAATCGATGACCAGCGGGGCTATCGCCTTTCCCGCGGCCACCACGTTCGTCGGCGTCGGAGGCAGCGTCGGTGCCGGCACCGGAGGCGCGGTAACGGTAATTGGCGCGGTGATCGCGGGAGGCAGGCCGCCGTCGGCGGCCTTGAGCGTGTAGGTGCCGCTGGTCGTGATGGCCAGATTGCTGAAAACCGCCAGGCCATTTTGTGCGGCGACGGTGGTGGTTCCGGTGAGCAATGAATCACTCGCACCCGTGACGCCGGATCGTGCGGAGATGGTCACGTTCGACGAATCGTCCGCCACGACGTTTCCGAACGCGTCTTCGATTTCGACCGAGACGGTTCCAAGCGGCTGTCCTGCCGTGGCATGATCCGACGGCTGCAGACTAATGAACAACAATGCCGGGGCTGCCGGGGTGATGGTGAACGAATTGCTTGTCGCCGGGGTCAGACTCCCGTCGGTGGCCGACAGCGTGAATGCGCCGACTTGCGAGATCGACAGGCCGGTGAACGTGGCCACCCCGTTGACGGCGGCGGCGGTACTAACGCCGCCGAGCGCCGTTCCGCAAGCCAGGGAAACCGTGGAATTGTCGGCGGTGACCAGGTTGCCGTTGGCATCCACGACATTCACAACGACCGTCCCCAGGTTCTGGCCCGCCATGGCGCTGGCCGGCTGATGGGTAAATACAAGGCGACTTGCGACGGGGATCACGTGGGTGAGCGTTACGTCCCGGCCTGATTGGCCGCCGGTGTAACTGATTCGATACTGGATGCCATTGAACGCGGCGGTGGTTCCCTCGGCCAGTCCGTTGAAGGTTCCCACTATGGCCTGGCCGGTTTGGTTCGAGATCAAAGTGATCGTATGGTCGGTTAAGGCCGTGAAGCCGTTGGGCATGACGATGTCCAGGGTCGAGCTGCCCAGGTTCACCGTTGTGCCTTGGGCGATGAGCTGTCCGTCGGTTTCAGCGCCGCCGTTCAGGGCGATCACTTCCTTGAGCGTCGAACCGTTGTTGAACGAAATGTCGCCGGAACTGCTCAGAACATCCGGCGTTGACGATCCGCCGCCGAGTACGATGATTCCGTCAGTGCTAACAATTCCGTGTGCCGTCCCGCTGCCCTCAAGTGTCGCGCCGGAAACCACCGTGATATTGGAATCGAGCGTCTGATCGACTTCGAGCGTGCCCTGGGTAATGGTGGTCGTCCCGGTATAGGTGAAGGTTCCCGTGGCCGGCAGAATGAGCAAGCCGGCCCCTTGTTTGGTCAGTCCGTAGGCGTTGCTGCCGGAGCCGACGCTTGCGAGGGTGAGGTCGTCGGACGCCCCGACCGTCACGGTTGTATTCTGGGCGAGAACCAGGTCGCTGTGGATTTGGGTTCCCGTGCCGCTGGAGGTGATGCCGCCCTGGACGGTGACGCCAGCGCCGGAAAGCGTGTACTGGCCCTCGAAGGAAATATCGCCGACGGTGACATCGCTACCCAGAACGATCGCCGACGCGGAACCGAGATCGGGAAAATCGACCGGTTGCCCCGAAACCGGCGCCACCCCGCCCTGCCAGTTGCCGGCAGTGGACCAGTTAAAATCATCGGCAGCGCCGGTCCAGACGTCGGTCGGGAGCACGACCGTGAGCGTCACGTCATGGCCCGTCCCGCCGACATAACTGACTTTGAACGAGGTGCCGCCCGTGGTCGTGACGGCCCCCTCCAACAGGCCGGTGAATGTGCCGGCGACGGCGCTCCCCGTTTGATTCGAGATCAGGGTGATGACGTGGCCGAGTGCCGGCGTGAAGCTCCCGCCAAACGAGTGTATCGACACGGTCAGCGACGCGCCGGTAAGGTTGATCGATGGGCCGGTTACCGTCAGCTTCCCATCGTTTTCAGGACCGCCAAAACTAAAGATCCCTTCCTGAAAAGTGGAGCCGGCGCCAAATGTGAGGCTTCCCGAGTCCGTCCCCCCGGCGGAGATTGTTCCGCCGTTGTCGAAAATCCCATTCGTGGTCCCGAAACTGGAGTACGTGGCGCCGGGGTCCACCGTCACCGCGCCTGTCGGGGCTGTGGAACTTACCTGTAGCGTTCCCTGCGCGACCTCCGTGGGGCCGGTGTAGAGAGTGGAGTTGAGATAAAGAGTCCCGGCGCCCTGCTTGATGATCCCGTATCCGAGGCCGCCGTCGCCGACCGAAGAAAAGGTCGGATAATCCGTAGCGTTGACGGTCACGGTGGTTTGATGCGTGAGGATCACATTATTTGAAAAATAGGCCCCATCGGAGCTGCCCAACATCGAGATATTGCCTTCAACGGTGAGGGTGCTCCCGTTGAATGTTTGGCTTCCTTCGATGATCACATTTCCGACGGTTTCATTGCTGCCCAAGGTCGCGTCGGCCCCGCCGCTTGGAAAATCGACCGATTGCCCGGGAAACGGCAAGACGCCGCCTTGCCAGTCGTTGGCGATCCAAGCGTTGCCATTGCCCCTCCAGACGGCCACGGGGCCGGCGGAAAACACGGCTCCGACGCCGTGCGCCCCGCCGCCGGTGGTGGTGCCGTAGAGAGTGCCGTTGGAATCCATGACCACGCCGCCTGTTGGCGAGCTGCCGGTAAGTGAGCTGCTGAGTGAAACGAGCGTGGTGATCGCATTGCTGCCCGCGGCGACCTTGAACACGGTGCCGTCGTCGGTTACGCCGCCGTGTCCGGTGACGCCGAACAGGTTTCCGCTCGAATCCATAATCAGGGAGCCCTGGGGTGACGTCCCGTTGGTTCCGGCGAACGACGCAAGCGTGGTGATTATGCCGCTGTTGGCGACGATCTCGAAAACGCTGCCATCGCCATTGGTCCCGCCGTTTAGGGTGGTCCCGTAAAGGTTGCCGCCGGAGTCAACGGTGACGTTGCCGGCACTGCCGGCGGATGTGCTGAATGATGCCAGGGGGGTAATCGAAGAAGAGAGGGCGGCGCGTTCGAATACGGTTCCGTCGCCGCTGCTTCCGCCATTGGCGCCGCCGTTCTGGGTTGTGCCATAGAGGTTGCCGCCGGTATCCATCACCAGGGCGGAGCGCGGGTTGGTCCCGGTGCTGGAGTCGAACGGGGCCAGCACGGTAATGCTGTTGCTGCCGGCCACGACCGAAAAAAGTGTTCCCGCGCCATTGGGTCCGCCGGCGGTGGTTGTTCCATAAAGATTGCCGCTGGAGTCCACCAGCAAGCCGGCGTAAGAGGCATCGCCAGTGGTGGAGGAATCGAACGAGGCCAAGGTCGTGATTGTTCCGCTGCCGGCGACGATCTCGAAAACGGTCCCGACGGAATGAGCCCCGCCCAATTGGGTTGTGCCGAACAGGTCGCCGCTGGAATCAACGGCCAGGCCCCCGATCGGATCGGAACCGGTGGACGAGTTGAACGAAGCGAGAGTTGTGACGGTCCGGCTGCCCGCGGCGAGTTCGAACACTGCGCCGTCACTGTTGGTTCCGCCCGTTGGAATCGTTCCATACAGATTGCCGAGCGAGTCTCTGACGACGCCCGAGGGGGAGCCCGCCCCGCCGCTTTGCGTGAAATCCGCCAGATTGATCGGGGAGTACGATACGGACATGAAAATCCGCGGCTCGACGGGTTCGACCCATGTCCACTGACCGGGGCGTGGCTTGGATACTTTGGTGCTTCGATTCTGCTTGCCCTTGTTGCCGGCCTTGATCTTCATCTGGCTCCGAAGTTGATTGTGCATGGTCCAGTTCGCTGTAAGTCTTTGAACTAAAAGTGGATACGAGAAATAGTATGGAACTCCGCTTATTATCGACTTTGCGGGATGGGCACTTTATCCCAGGTATGACGTGCCCCGCGGTTATGCGGCGTTGGGGTGGGCGTTGCTACGCGCCGGCGTGCTCCGGAGTCCACTCTTTCTTCTCTCGGTATTGACGCGATTTGTTGCGAAGTCGAGGTGGACGTCCGAAAGTCCGGCCTTGAGAACCGCCGTTCGCGCTGGGGTAGCACTGGTGCCAAAACAGGCGATGCGGACTTTTGCGGGGAACGGGCTTGGGCGGGTAGACTCCGCCGTGTGCTCTCTCGGGTTCACAGCTTCATTCTCCTGGGCATCGACGCGCTGATCTGCGAAGTCGAGGTGGACGTCAGCAAGTCGGGGCTGGAGAAGACGACCGTCGTTGGGCTGGCGCAGACCGCCGTCAAGGAGAGCATCGAGCGCGTGCGGCGGGCGATTCTCAACAGCGGGTTCCCGTTTTCCGCCCATACGCTGCTCATCAACCTCGCCCCCGCCGACGTGAAGAAGGAGGCGACGGCGCTCGATCTGCCGATCGCGCTGGGGATTCTACGGGGGACGAATTGCATTCAAAATGATTCGCATAAACGCTTGCTCGTCGCGGGGGAGCTGGCGCTGGACGGGCGGGTGCGGAAGGTGAAGGGGACGCTGTCGCTGGCGCTGCTGGCCAAGGCGAAGGGCTTTCGCGGCGTCATCGTCCCGGAGGAAAACGCCCGCGAGGCGGCGGTGGTCGAGGGCGTCGAGGTCTACCCGGTCAAGACGCTCGGGCAGGCCGTTGCGTTTCTCAATGAGCAGTTGGCCCTGGAGCCTTATGAGCTCGACGGCGAGCCGTACACTGCTTCGCAGCGGTCGGCGGGTTTGGACTTCGGCGAGGTGCGCGGGCAGGAGGCGGTGAAGCGGGCGATCACCATCGCAGCGGCAGGGATGCACAACCTGCTGATGGTCGGCCCGCCGGGCACGGGGAAGTCGATGCTTGCGGCTCGCATCCCGGGAATTTTGCCGCCGTTGACACGGGGGGAATCGCTGGAGACGACGCGGATTTACTCGGCGATGGGGTTGTTGCCAGACGGCGTGGCGCTGATGGACGAGCGGCCGGTGCGCACGCCGCACCATTCGGCGACGGCCCAGGCCCTCGTCGGCGGCGGCACCATCCCGCGGCCGGGGGAAGTCTCTATGGACCATCATGGCATCCTCTTTCTCGACGAGTTGCCCGAGTTCTCCCGCCACGTTCTCGAGACGCTACGGCAGCCGATGGAGGCGGGCGAGGTGACCGTCGCCCGTGTACATGGGTCGATCAAATTCCCATCGAAATTCATGCTCGTCGCGGCCATGAACCCCACCGCCAGCGGCTACAAATCGGACGACACCCGCGGCCGCGACAAGTACCTCGCGAAGCTCAGCGGCCCGCTGCTCGACCGCATCGACATGCACGCGGAAGTCCCCGCGGTCCCCTACCGCGAGTTGACCGGCCGCCAGGCGGGAACGAGCAGCGAGACCATGCGCGAGCAGGTCCTCCGTGCCCGGGCCGCCCAGGCCAAACGCTTCGCGGACGGGACCACCAACGCGCGGATGGACAGCCGTCAGCTAAAGCAGCATTGTGAGCTGAGCGATTCGTGCCTGCTGCTGATGAAGCAGGCGATGGACGAAATGGGCCTGAGTGCAAGGGCGTATGACAAAGTGCGGCGAGTGGCGAGGACGATCGCCGACATCGACGGCTCGGCCAACATTCAGGACCTGCATCTGGCCGAGGCGGTGCAATATCGGCTATTGGATAGAAAGTTCTGAGCGGGCCGCCTTCGACGTGCCGCGTTGCGGAAAATCGCGAAGCCGCGAAGAGCGCGAAGACGGACGCGAAGAAGAACAGGGAAGTTGGCCCGAATAGAGGTGCCACTCGCAACTCGAACGCTTCCTGCGGGGAAGTACGAAGATTTGCGCCAAGGAGCAAAGGAGCAAAGAACGCCAAGTAAGAAAATTCTTGTGCCCTTCCCCACGAACGGTGGGCGCGGCGAAAGCATCGTCAATTGAGGCTTGCCTCGAACTGTTCGGGGCTCTTGTAGCCTATCGCGGAGTGACGCCTCCTGCGATTGTACCAGCACTCGATGTACGTG
>JAQGHP010000793.1 GCA_028288775.1 Phycisphaerales bacterium
ATAACTGTGCGGCCCCTTCTCCCTCCTCCGGTACTCCGGGGGAGGGGAAAAGCAGGCCTGTAGGGTGGGTGTACCCGCCCACCATTTGACACTCGATTAGTTGAGAAACGGTGGGCGGGTACACCCACCCTACACGCTTGCTTTTCCCCTCCTCCGGTACTCCAGGGAGGGTAAGGTGGGGGTTGGCCCAATGATGCGTTTACTTGCGTATCGAAACCCCCACCCCCAGCCCTCCCCCGGAGTACCGGAGGAGGGAGAAGGGGCCGCACAGTTATTCACGCGACTGGCACAACAGACGCCCGGCTCGTTGCCTCTGCCCATCGACACCCCCCCAATTCCCTCCTAGTCGTCGCAAGGTCCTTTAACCTCGCACGCCGCACGGTTGTGCGAGGCGTTTTTGTCTGATTCACCGGTAAAGCCGGTCGATCTTCCCGCCGACGTTTATGCGGGGGATTCGGTGTGGGCGCGTTGCGCGTCGCGACTGCCGCGGGAGGCCTTTCGGGGCCGGAGAGGGTGAGATGGGGAGAACATTTCAAGCCGTCCGGTTTCCGGGCGAGAATCTGATCGAGCAGGACCGCCCGGCGTTTACGCCGTCGATGGTGGGCCATGCCTCGGAGGACCTCGTCGCGACGCCCGAGAATCTCGTGCGCCAGTTCGACGAGGTGCAGCGCGAGATGGACGCGCTGCGCGGAGAGCTTAACGTCCTTCGCCGACGCGACGAAACGCTCAACTTCTACATGCACCGCCTCGACGAGGAATTGCGCCTGGCGGCCCGGCTGCAGCAGGATTTTCTTCCCAAGACTTTGCCGCAGGTGGGGAAGGTCCACTTTCACACACTTTTCCGCCCAGCCGGGTATGTGAGCGGGGACCTTTACGACGTCATGCGCCTCGACGAACGGCGGATCGGTTTCTACATCGCCGACGCCGTCGGCCACGGCATGCCCGCGGCGCTGCTCACGATGTTCATCAAGCACGCACTGATCACCAAGGAAATCGTCCCGGGCGGCTACCGCCTTCTGCGCCCGTCCGAGGCGCTCGGGCGACTCAACGAAGCGTTGATCGAGCAGAATCTTTCGCAGGCGACATTCGCCACCGCGCTCTACGGGATGATCGACGTCGAGACGCTGGAAGTAACGATGTCGTGTGCCGGGCACCCCGCGCCGGTAGTGTTGGGCCGCGAAGGCCCGTTGCGGTCGTTGCCGACG
The DNA here is from genome assembly GCA_028288775.1 of Phycisphaerales bacterium. Taxonomy (GTDB): domain Bacteria; phylum Planctomycetota; class Phycisphaerae; order Tepidisphaerales; family Tepidisphaeraceae; genus RYN-428. Next base: position 1,206 of record JAQGHP010000793.1, read on the forward strand.
GAAGGAAGCTTGCTGGGCATCTTCCCCGGCGAGACGTTTACCGATTACACGACGCAGCTGTCGCCGGGCGATCGCCTGGTGGTCTACACGGATGGCGTGGAGGTTTCGTTCTGTGAGAACCCCGCCGTGGGCGACACCGAAAAATGGCGGGAGGAGCTTTTGAGCCGTCGCGAATTGCCGATGATCGACATGGTGACCGGATTGTCGCAGTGCGTGGACAAAGAGTCGGGGAGCTTGGAGCCGAAGGACGATTTGACCATGATCTTCGTTGAGGTGAGGCAATAGGCCCCCTCGGCATCCCAGCGGACTTTTCCCGCGATCTCAATGCAAATTGGTGAATCGTCCGAAGTTCGGATTCATACCGTTGTGCCTGCAACTATGCTCTGGCGATCTCTGCCATTCCGCCGCTGAACGGCCTCATCCGTAAGAGCCCGCCTCTTCCGCCCGGCGTCGGGAACCGTGCTCATCCTATGCAATTAGCCCGCTGTCCAAGCAGCACCCGCAGCCTTTCTCCTCTTCCGCCACTCCGGGAGGGGGAACAGGTGCAGAGGTTCAAGGGTTTAAGGGTCGACGGGTCGAAAGGTCGAAAGGTCGAAGGTTTGAAGGGTTCAAGAGTTCATGCCCCTGAACCTTTGAACCCTTCAACCCATGAACCCTCCTCGTAAGACCGCCTCATGCCCCGCACGAGTCGGAGCGGAATTCCCGGCACAGCGATTGCAAAGTATCGATTGTGCGATAATCGCGTCGCTGCGAACTGGCTGGGGCGTGGGGTGAGGGCATTTCAATGGCTCGACCTGCTGAACTCGCGAAGGGTTCTAAGTTGATTGTTCTGGCTTCGGTCTGCCTCATCGTTGCGGCACTTTATTTCAGCCGCGAAGTGCTCATTCCGCTCGCGCTGGCGATCCTGTTGAGTTTCCTGCTCTCGCCCGTGGTGGCGTGGCTGGAGGGGCTTCGGTTGCCGCGGGCGTTCGCGACGATCCTGGTCGTGACGATCGGGGTGGCACTGCTGCTGACGCTGGGATACGTCGTCGAGAAGCAGGTCGTTTCGGTGGTCAATGATCTGCCGAACTATCGGGGAGAGCTGACGACCAAGATCCGTAATTTCCGCGGCCACGGCCGCTTTCTCGGCAGAGCCCAGCAGGAGTTGAAGGAGATTAGCTCATCCACGTCCGGCACGCCCGCCGACGGACACGCCGCGACGCCCGCCAACGCCAACGCCGCCCCCTCTACTCAGCCGACAGCGGAAAACCCCCTCCCCGTCCGCCTGTTCCCGGCGAGCCCGTCGCCACTCGCCCTCCTTCAAGAATACGCCTCCAACCTCATGAGCCCCCTGGCAACTACGGGCCTCGTGCTGATCTTTGTAATATTCATGCTCCTTACGCGCGAGGACCTGCGCGACCGGTTGATTCGCCTGGTCGGGCACGGGCAGATCAATCTTACCACCCAGGCTTTCGACGAAGCGGGGACGCGCATCACGCGCTACCTGGGCGCGCTGTCGATCGTGAACATCGCATACGGGCTCGCGACCGCGGGCGGACTTTGGCTGATCGGCAAGCTCCTGGGCGCGGGCCACAGCTTTCCCAATGTGCTGGTGTGGGGGCTGCTCGTCGGGGTTTTCCGCTTCGTGCCCTACGTGGGGATCTGGATCAGCGCGGCGGTCCCGATCGTCCTCTCGTTCGCGCTCTTCCCCGGAAATTCAGCTTTTCTTGCGACCATCGGCCTGTTCGTCGTACTCGAGATCGTCGTCAGCCAGTTCGTCGAGCCGTATTGGTACGGGGCCAGCACGGGGATGTCGGCGCTGGCCGTGCTCGTGGCGGCGGTGTTCTGGACCTGGCTCTGGGGGCCGATCGGATTGCTCCTCTCCACCCCGCTTACCGTGATTCTGGTGGTCATGGGCAAGTACATCCCGCAGCTCAAGTTCCTCGACATTCTGCTGCGCGAAGAGCCTGTCCTCTCGCCGCACGTCCGCTTCTATCAGCGCCTCGTCGCAAGGGACGAGGAGGAGGCCACCGAAGTGGCCAACGCCTACCTCGCCGAGAAGCATTCGCTGGAGGCGGCGTATGACGAGCTGCTCGTGCCCGCGCTCGCATTGTCCGAGCACGACCATCACCATGGCGACCTCGACGACGAGCACCTCGCGTTCGTCCGCAAGGCCACGCGCGACATCGTTGAAGAATTGGCCGATGAGTACCGGGCCCAGTTCGGACAGACCCCGACTGAGACCGAGGGAAAACGTGACACTGAAGGTAAACGCATCGGCGCAGGGTCGGCCCTGTCGGCGGCGGCGAACACGGTAGCCGCCGCGGCCGCCGCGGCGGCGCACGCCGTGAAGGGCGGCAACGGAAATTCCGACACCTCCGGCGCAGCGCCCGATGACACGCCCGCGCACCGGTTTCTCAACGTCCCCGACGGGTGCAAGGTCACGGTGCTGTGCCTGCCGGCACGCGACGAAGCCGATGAAATCGTCGCGCTGATGCTCGCCCAGTTGCTGGAAATCCGCGGCTACTGCACGCAGGTCCCCACGGCCGATGCGCTGGCGTCGGAGATGGTTGGCATGGTCGAAACAAACCATGCGGATCTGGTTTGCGTGTCGGCCCTGCCCCCCGCCGCCGTGGCCCACTCCCGCTACCTCTGCAAGCGACTGCACACGCGCTTCCCCGACGTGAAAATGATCGTCGGGCTCTGGACGATGAAAGGCGACATGGACCGGGTAAAATCCCGCCTCAGTTGCAGCAGCGACGTACAGGTAGTCACGACGCTCCACGACGCCCACAAGCAGATCGAGCAGATGGCTCATCTTGCGATTGTCGCCCCAAGCGCCGAGCAGACCGAGGTTTCCGCGACCGAGCCCCGCGCCGAGCCCGCGGGGGCCGCCTGACTGTGCCCGATCAGATTGGACGAAGCCATGAGCCGACTTTTCTCAACGTTTTCACTCCGGGAAATTGAGTTTCGCAACCGCGTGTTCGTCTCCCCGATGTGCCAGTATTCCAGCGAAGACGGCATGCCCAACGACTGGCACCTGGTACACCTGGGCAGCAGGGCCGTCGGCGGCGCGGCGATGGTCATGGTGGAGGCCACCGCGGTTTCTCCCGAGGGCCGGATCTCTCCGGCGGACAGCGGCATCTGGTCGGACCGCCATGCCCAGGCTTTCGTGCGCATCACCCGTTTCATCAAGGAAAACGGCGCGGTGCCGGGCGTGCAGCTCGCGCACGCCGGGCGGAAAGCTTCAACCCAGCCGCCCTGGCTCGGCGGCAAGGGACTCGAACACCGCAGCGGAGGATGGGAGCCGATCGCGCCCAGCGCACTGGCGTTTGACAGCGACTACATCATGCCGCGTGAAATGTCGTTGGCCGACATCGACGCGGTGGTCAACGAATTCGCCTCTGCGGCGCGCCGGGGCATCGAAGGCGGCTTCGAGGCCGTCGAGATCCACGCCGCCCACGGCTACCTGCTGCACGAATTTCTCTCCCCGCTCTCCAACCGCCGCACCGACGAATACGGCGGATCACTGGCCAATCGCATGCGCCTCCCTCTGCGCGTGGCCAAGGCCGTGCGCGGTGTGTGGCCGCAACGGTGGCCCGTTTTCACGCGCATCTCCGCCAGTGACTGGGCCGAAGGCGGGTGGGATTTGCCGCAGTCAATCGAGCTTTCCCGCGCGCTCAAGGACGTCGGCATAGACCTCATCGATTGCTCCAGCGGCGGATTGGTCCCCAACGCGAAGATCCCCGTCCGTCCCGGCTACCAGGTCCCCTTCTCCGAGGCGATCCGCAAGGAAGTCGGAATCGCAACCGGCGCGGTCGGCATGATCACCGAGCCGCTCCAGGCCGAGCAAATCATGGCCAACGGACAGGCCGACGTGGTGCTCCTCGCGCGCGAATTGCTCCGCGACCCCTATTGGCCCCTCCACGCGGCAGAAGAATTGGGCGCAGACGTGCAATGGCCCAAGCAATACGGCCGGGCGAAGGCGCATGCGTGACACTTTGGGCGGGCGACCTCCTTTGCCCTCCTCCAGTACTCCGGGCGAGGGAGACGCGCCATCGAATCTCTGACGCGTCCACGAAGACATGATCTCTTTATCCGCGCGAGACGGCATCCGCTTCGTGGTACAATGCGGGCATAGCAAATTCGAATTTCAGCACGGCGGTCATTCGAGGTTTACCCATGGAACCAGCGCGCACGCGATCCGGCAGCACCTACGACACCTTAACTCAACGCGGGCAGCGCCGGTTTATCATCGCTCTTTCCCTTGTGGGCGTGTTGACCATCGTCTGTCTGCTCGCGCCCGGCGCGCGCGGCGACGCATCCTCGACCGAAAAGCCGGCCGCCAAGACGCCGGACAAGAAGCCCGCCGAGCCGCAATGGCAGAGCCTTTTTGACGGCAAGACTTTGGGCAAATGGAAGGTTTCCGATTTCGCTGGTCATGGCGAACCCACGGTGGAAGACGGCATGCTACGGCTGCCGTTCGGCGAGCAGCTCACGGGCGTCACCTATTCCGGCGAAATCCCCAAGATGAATTACGAGGTGGAGCTCGAGGCGCAGAAGCTGGACGGCGCAGACTTCTTCTGCGGCCTGACGTTTCCCGTCGATGATTCGTTCGCGTCCTTCATCGTCGGTGGATGGGGCGGCAGCGTCGTCGGGATTTCCAGTTTCGACGGGAAGGACGCCGCCCACAACGACACGCGCAGCTCCCACCGATTCGATTCCGGCAAGTGGTACAAAATCCGCCTGCGCGTGCTCCCGGATAAGCTGCAGGCGTGGATCAACGAGGAAAAAGTGGTTGACGTGACGACCACCGGGAAAAAGATATCCACCCGCCGCGAGATCGACGCGGGCAAGCCTTTCGGGCTCTCCTCCTACCAGACGAGTGCGGCAATGCGCAACATCCGGATCCGCACGCTCGCCGCCGACGAAGCGCCCGCCAAGTAAGACGCCTAACCAACGCGCCGCCGGCCTTGTCGCCACACGCGTTACAGCCGCTTGCCGGCGCGAGCTGGGGCTCTGGGCGCTTCCGGAAATAACCGGGCACGACTTTTTCGGCGCGGCCCCCGAATTGCTTCCATCCCTGCATCTATGGAGGTATGCGTATGCTCCGACAGCGAAAGACAGCCGCCCCAAGCGGCATCGGAAACGAGACCGCGGCAGAGGAAACAATTCTCGCCTTCGACGGCCCGGCGATCGTGCGTGGCATCACGTATCACGTGATCGACGAGGGCATGGCCGGCGGTATTTCTGAAGAGGCGGCGCGCCGAACGCTCGAGCGCCTGCAAGCCCGGTCCATTCGCCCCACCATCGAGCGCAGTCGGTGGGGCGGGCTGAGTAATGGCGAGCGCCTCGAATGGCTGTTGGCGCAAAGCCAGACGTTTCTGCTCATCGGCCCTGGCAATCTCATGTTGTTGCGTTCCCGGCGCGGCCACTAACAGGTCGGCGGGGCCGGGGGGGTCTCGATTGAATGGCTACGACAATACTTAATGTCTCCAACCGCCTTCCCGTCACGGTCGGCGAGAAGATCACCAAGTCTTCAGGCGGCCTGGTTGCCGCCCTTGAGGGCGTGGCCGCGGATCATTACGCGCTGCACTGGATCGGCTGGCCCGGCGCGGAGATTCCCCCCGCCCGCCGCGAGCACGTCGAGCGCGAGCTGGTCCACGACTACGGCTGCACGCCCGTCTTCCTCAGCCGCGAAGAGACACGCGGCTTCTACGAGGGCTTTTCCAACTCGAGTATCTGGCCCCTGCTGCACTCGATGCCCTCGTACGTGCGCTACGAATCGCGATGGTGGGATGCGTACCGCGACGTGAACCGCAAGTTCGCGGACGTCGTCCTGTCGATTGCGAAGCCCGACGACTTGGTATGGGTGCATGATTACCAGCTCATGCTGTTGCCGCGCATGCTGACGGAGGCGATGCCGTCTTTGCGGGTCGGGTTCTTCCTGCACACCCCCTTCCCGTCGTACGACATTTTCCGCCGGCACCCGTGCCGCTCCGAGCTCGTTTCGGGCATGCTCGGCGCGGACATCGTGGGCTTCCACACCTACAGCTACATGCAGCATTTCCGCAGCGTCGCGCTGCGGCTGCTGGGGTACGAATCGGAGATCACGCGCATCAACCACGAGGGCCGCTCCACGCTGACGGGCGTCTACCCGATCGGCATCAACGCGCAGCGTTTCGCCGACGAGTTAAAGAGGCCGGAGTTCGCAAGCCGTCGGCGGGAGTTCGCCGCGAACGACCAGGGGAAGCAAATCGTGCTTTCCGTGGAGCGGATGGATTACACGAAGGGAATCCTGCACCGCCTGGACGCGATCGAGCTTTTCCTCAATAGCGCCGCCGACCGGGATCGCGTGAAGTTCATATTCATCAGCGTGCCGTCGCGCGAGGGGGTTGAGGATTACAAGGCGCTGCGCGAGGAGGTGGAGGCGCGCGTCGGCCACATTAACGGCCGCTTCGCGACGCTGGCCGGGAGCCCGATCCGGTTTTATCACGGGTCAGTGAATTTCACGGACCTGTGCGCGCTCTATTCGAGCTCGCACGTCGGGCTCATTACGCCGCTCACGGACGGGATGAACCTCGTCGCCAAGGAGTATGTCGCGGCCCAGAGCGACGATCCCGGGGTGCTGGTGCTCAGCGAGTTTGCCGGGGCGGCCGAGGAGTTGTTCAACGCAGTGCTCGTCAACCCGTACGACGCGCAGGCCGTGGCGGACGCCATCGAGCAGGCCTTGAAGATGCCGGCGGATGAAAGGCGGGCGCGGATCGAGCCGATGCGCCGCCGCGTCATGCGGCACGACGCCCGCTACTGGGCCTCCTCGTTCATCAACGACCTCCAATCCCACCGCCAGCCCACCGAGGAGAAGGACGGAGCCGCCGAGGCCCGGCGGATCATCGCGGAGGCGATCGCGTCCGAAAAACGCATCGCGCTGTTCCTCGACTACGACGGCACGCTCCGCGAGCTGGAGCGCGACCCCGACGCCGCCCGGCCCAGCAGCGCCATCCGCGCGCTGCTCGACTCCCTCTCCCGCCGGCCCAACGTCGATCTGACGATCATCAGCGGCCGGCGCGCCGAGCAGATGCAGGCGTGGTTCGGCGATTGCCCATTCGGCCTCATCGCCGAGCACGGCGCCTCCGAGCGCCGGCCCGGCCCCGCGCAACAGTGGGAGCAGCTCGACCGCAACCTCAGCTACGCGTGGAAGGACGACGTGCTTAAGGCGCTGCGGGCGTACGAGGATTCGACGCCCGGCACGTTCGTCGAGAACAAGCGCACGTCGCTCGTCTGGCACTATCGGCGGGCGGACCCCGAATTCGGAAAGTGGAAGGCGGACACCCTTGTGTCGGAGTTGATGGCCCTGCTCGCCAACGAGCCTCTGGTTATCCGGCACGGGAAAAAGATCGTCGAGGTCACCGCGGCGGACGTAAACAAGGGGGCCGCGGTACGCCGCATCATCGGCGGGGAGAATTACGACCTCGTCGTATGCGCCGGCGACGACCAGACGGACGAGAGCATGTTCCGCCTCGACGTGCCCGGGCTTCTGACGATCAAGGTAGGCGAGGGAAACACCCAGGCCCGCTACCGCGTCCCCACGCCCGCCGCGTTCCGAAAACTGCTGAACGAAGCGCTCGCCGGCGCGAGCGACGCCGGTTCATCAACCCGCCACCCCGACGCGGCGACGGCGCATTGAGATCCACCTTCAAGTACCCCGCAGGATTTCAGAGCCGGGGCGTATCGCCCTTATCGATTGCGCTCAGAGCAGCCGGGCCGGGCAAAAGGCCCGCTCTGGTCCCCTCTACCTCGTACTCGGGGGAGAGGGATAGGGTGAGGGGCGGAACGTCGAGTTGCGCTTTCATTGCAATTGACGCAACTTCACACTCGGCCCCTCACCCCCGCCCTCTCCCCCGGGTACGAGGGAGAGGGAGTCGGACCGAGCTTCACTCCGACCGGGCCGGCACGGCCCGACTCCGAAAGTTAGCAGGCAAATTTTAGACGGGTCTGACTACCGGAGTAGGCCCGATGTGTACCTCCCCTCCGCACGCTCTACGTGTACGCCGTGCGTGCGGCGCGCATCAGGCAGAATTCCCCTCCGCGATCTCTGCGCCTCTGCGGTGAATCTTCTTCATTGGAGCGGCAGCAGCCGCCGATTTTCAGCGCCCTTCGGGCGGGAGGGTGGCGGTGGGCTGGCTGGTGTTGGCGTCCCAGGCGCGGAGGATGCCGTCCTGGCCGCCGGCGACGATGATGCCGCCGTCGGAAGTTGCGGCCTCTGCATAGACGAAATCGGACGCGCCCGGAAACGTGCGGCCGTCCGCGCCGCTGTCGTGGTAGCTTTTGACCTTCCCGTCGCCGGAAGTCGCAACCGCCAAATCGGTGTCGCCCAGGAACGCGACGCCCGTCACTTCCTTATCGAACCCGGTCACCACCTTCTTGCGCTCCCCGGTGTCGGCGGTCCAGAAGCGGAGGGTGTTATCCGCGCCCGCGGTGGCGAGCATGTGGCCGTCGCTCTTCCACGCGACGCCCAGCACGTGGTGCTGATGGCCTTCGAGCGAGAGATCGACCTTCCCCGAAGCGGGGTCGATCACGCGCACGAATCTGTCGGCGGACGCGCAGGCGAGGCGTTTGCCGTCGGGGCTAAAGCGCAGGCAGGTGACCGCATCCGTGTCGATCTCGTCGAACGAGTGTTCCATCTTCGCGCCCGCAAGTTCCCAGATGCGGATCTCGCCGCCGCGGGATGGCACGCCCCCGCCGCTGGCGAGGCGGAGGCCGTCGGGGCTGAAATCCAGCGAATTCACGCGGTCGGCGATGGGCGAGGGGCCGTCCGACGTGCCCAGCGTCCGCTCCAATTTCCATGGCTGAGCGACGTCCCAGGCGGCCGCGGAACCTTCCGAGGGGCCTAGCGCGAAGAGCATCGATGGACTAACGAAAGCGAGCGCGGTCAACGGCGACTTGCGGTCCCCGAACACCTCACCCGAAGTCCCTTTGTCGCCCGAAAAGGCGTGGACGACCCCGTCGTCCCCCGCGCCGGCCAACAGAAGGCCGTCGGGGGAAAAGGCGATCGCACGGACCGGCTTTTGCGAGCTCGCATATTCCTTTTTTGCGGCGGGAACGTCCGCCTCGCGCCGGGCGCGGTCCGCCTCGGCGGAAGCCAGCGACTCCGTGGCCCGCGCGAGCAATTTGCCTGATGCGTCTGCGGCCCCGGTCGCTGAAGTCACCTCCTGCTCCGCGCCGGCCTTGGCGGTAATCGCCTTCTTCAGCTCCTCCTCAGCCTTGGCAAGTTCCTTTTCGGCGGACTTCTTCTTCTCATCCGGCACCGGCGCGGCCGCGGCTTCGCGGGCCTTTTTCACCGCCTCTGTGGCTTTGACGATTTCCTTCTGTGCGTTCGCCTTCTTCTCCGCGATTGCCTTCTCCGCGTTCGCTTTGTCCGCCTTCGCCTTCTCCACGCTTGCCTTGTCCTCGCTTGTTTTGTCGTCGCCCGCCTTGTCCGCGTCGGCCTTCTCTGCGTTCGCCTTATCCTTCTCGCGCGCCTCGTCGGCATCGGCGGCCGCCTTGAGCCGCTTCAGTTCCTCCTCGGCACTGGCGACGCGATCCTCGGCGGCCTTTTTGGCAGCGGCCATTTCTTTATCGACGGCGTCCGTCGCGGCCTTGGCGGCGTCGAGGGCCTTCTGTTTTGTTTCCATGTCCTTCACGACCGCAGCGACGGCGTCCTTCCCCTTTTGCAGCCGCTCGGCTTGCAACTTCGCATCCTTCTCGGCATCCCCGATGCGGGCCTTGCAGTACGCGACCTCCGCGACGGCACGCGCCAGCGCGCGGTCGGCGCTAGTCGCGAGATTCTGCAGGGCCGGGTCGCCCGTCATCGCGGCTAGCGGCTTGCCGTCATCAAAATTCCAGAGCCTGACGGTATTGTCGAGCCCGGCGGACGCGAACCGCTTGCCGTCCTTGCGGAGGGCGACCGACGTCACCGCCGACCCGTGCTTCACCTGGCGAACGGGCTGCTGGGAATCGATGCTCCAGAGTCGGACCGTCCCGTCTTCCCCGCCGGAAAGCAACTGCGTGTCGGCGGACGGGACTGCTTCCAGCGCGTTGACCGCCCCGTCATGGCCCTTGAGTTCCTTTGCGGCGACCATTTCCCCATCGACAGCGTCGGGGAGTTTCCATCGCCGGATGACGCCGTCCGCCCCGCCCGCGGCGACCTGCTTTCCCGCCGCGACCCAGGCGACGGCGCGCAGCTCGCCTGGCGCTTCGGCTTTGCAGAACAGCGCTTTCGCGGCCACATCCCATATGCGAATCGATTTATCCGCGGATGTCGAAGCGAGCCTCGAACCATCGGCGGAAAAGTGAAGGCCGGTGATCGCGCTTTCGTGGCCCGTCAACTCACCTGCGGGGCCACCCGCCGCGGCATCGAACAATCGGATTTTTCCATCCGCGTCCCCGACCGCGATCAGCCGTCCGTCGGGGCTGGCGGCGACGCATGAAGCCTTCGCGCCGATCCCCACAATCCCATACTTTTTTAGCGGTGTCGGCCGACGCCACAGCTTGATTTCGCGGTAGCTGCCCGATGCCAGCACCATGCCATCGGGACTGAACGCGAGCGACTCGACCATGTCGCGGTGGGCGGTGCCGGGCGCGATCGCCGACAGTTGCGGATCGGCCAGATGCGCGACGAGGCGACTGGTCGGCAGGTGGTAGACGTCGATCCGGTTCCCCCGCCCGCAAGCCGCGAACTGCCCATCGCCCGAAACCGCGACCGCGTAAATCGGGTCGAGGCCCGGCGCCACCGGCCCCCACGCGACGGGCGCGCTGCTGCCATGCACTTCTCCGTTCGCGCCCTGGTCGATCCACAGGCGGATGAGCCCGAGTTGTGCGGAGGTGAGGTCGGGCGCGTTGGCCGCGTTGTGCGGCGGGGGCATGGGCGATTCAATTTCCGGCGCGTGGGCTGCCGCCTTCATCAGCAGGCTGTCGAGACCCTTCCCCGCCACCGCCGCTGGCCCGCTCTCCCCGCCCTTGCGGATGTCGGCGGGCGTCTCAAGGATCAGCTTCGCCTTGGCCTTGGTCTTGTTGTGGCACGCCAGACAACTGCTGCTCAAAACCGGCAGCACTTCCTTTTCGAAATCGACGGGGGCTGATCGCTGCACGTCGCCGACGGGGATTGGCTTGGGTTTGTTGGCGGACTCGGTGTCAGCCCCGCGCGCCGGCGAGTACGTTAATAACACGATCACAGTGCCGAAGCCGAATTTCAGCACGTTTTGAATAGATGGGGCTTCTGGTTTTCCGTGGCACGGGCGGCCCGCCCGTGTTTTTGCCGCTATCGCCGCGGATTCATGGGCGGGCCGCCCATGCCACGGCAGCAGGTGAAACCAATTCTTGAGAAAATTGAGGGGATGCAAGCTACTTGTCCTTTTCCTTGTCCTTCGGAAGAACCTTCAGGGTGATCGGCGGCGAGTAGAAACTCACCTGGCCCTCCCGCGTGCTTTTCTTCCCCTTATCTTTCTTGTCGCCGGAGGGCGGCTCATTCCTCTCGTACTTCACTGGCGCCTGGGTTTGCAGGAAAAAGGTGTAGGTGCCGGGCGATAGCTTCTGTTGCGAGAGGTCGATCTCGAGCGTGCCTTCGCTGGCCTCGGGGGAGAGAGTCATTTCCTTCCCGTTGTTGTTCATCGCGGACAGGCCGCCCGCCCTCACCTTCAGCGGCGCTTTCATTTGGGTATCGCGGCGGACTTTCACCGCGATTTGCACCTTGCCGCCCGCAGTGACTTCATATGGCTTGTCGGCGACGTCGAACGCGAGCGGCTCCTTTTCATCTCCACTGATGGCGAGGCTGAAATCCTGCGCCAGCCGCGATATCGCGGGCTCCTGTGTGTTCTGGTTGCTGGGCCAGACAACCGCGCCGATGCGGGCTTCGCGTGTGACGTCCTGATCGTTCAGCTTCGCATGGGCGACGATCCGCACCGGCCCGCACCATCCCGCGGCGTTGTCGCCCGCGGCCAGCACCAGGGAGCCGATGCTCTCACCCGCGGGGATCGTCGTGCCGCCGCCTTTGATGTCGCCCGGAAGTCCCTCGGCTTCGACGCGCACTTCACCGTTGAAACCGTCCTGCCGCACAACGACCAGCCGTAGCGGCAGCGCGCCGCCCTTCCGCAGGTACGGCGGGGAGAGCGGAACCTCGTTGTTCTGCCCCGCGACCGGCACGGCGAGGATACGGAAATCAGGCTGCTCCTTGCGGATGGACAGACGGTAAACAAGCGCGGCGTTGTCGTGCGCGGTGTTGAAGAGATCGCGCACGAGCAATCGATATGTTCCGCCGTCCTTCGACTCAAGGCGGTATGCCGCGTCCCGCGTGGAAGTGCGGAACGCCGGGCCGCCGGCGTTGGTCTCCACGGCGGCGAGTTCCTGCACATCCGAAGCCTGCTCCACGCCCTTGTCGTTTTTCGTGACCTTCTGCACCAGCACGTACGGGTCGGTCGGCAATCCGAGTCGCTCGGAGAATACTTCGATCCAGTACACGTCCCCCTTCGCGGCGTCGAAAGTGAAATAATCCTGATCCCCGCGCGGGTAGAACCGCCCCGCCACTTCACAAGGGGGCGACAGCTTCTGCGCCTGCTCGGGCTTGTCGTTGGGCTCCTGCTCGGTCAGCAGCGGAGAGCGAACGAGGCCGATGAGAACGGGATTGGAAGAGCCCGTGCCCGAGGCAAGGCGGTAGGCGATGGCATCCGTAGCCGCCCCGGTCGTGCCGGCCAATGCCGCGGCATCCAGCCGTTGCGGGGCGGAAGGGTCGGCGGGAAGCTCGATCTCCACGTCCAACTGGTCCAGTGTTTTTCCATCCGCGGCGCGGAACTCTGATTTTGTCCCGCCCGGGAGATTGCGGCCGTAGAGGGTGTACTTCGCCTTCGTCCCCGGCTGGCCCGCGGGCGGGAAGACGGCGTCGAGGTGCGGGCCGATGCCCGCGCTCAGGCGGTAGAAATATTCGGGGCCGCCGCGGTAGAGCAGATCGTGAACTTGCAGCGTGTAATTTCCGTCCGTCGGGGCGGTAAAGTCGAGCAGTCCGCCGTGGCGGCTGCGGTCCACCTCGCGGGAGCCGCTGTCCAGGAGCGTCAGGATGGGGACCATCTTCGAGTCGATCGCCCGCGCGGCGCAGTCGAAGAGAATCCGCTGCCCTGATTTCAGTTCCAGAGAGTACGAGTCGATCACTCCGGCCGCGCATCGCGCGCTGACCACGGAGCCGACGACTAGCGGCGTCGCGCCCGGCTTATCCGTCGCGGGGCCGCGGATGGCTTCGGGTTGATCGCCCACGACGAACGTGCGGGAATTGGAAATCCCATATGTGCCCACAAACCGCGCTTCATAACCGCCGACCGGGACGTCGGGGCCGATGATAACTGTGAACTTGCGGTCGGTGGTGCTGTCGGATTCTCCGGCTGCTTTCGCAGTGATGCCAGGCTGGGAGAAGCGCAGCTCGGTCGCGCCGTCGAGATCGACGCCGGTAACGGTCAGGTCGACGCTCGTGCCCGCCCGTCCGCCGGGAGGAAAAACCGCCGTGAGTCGGGCGGCGGGGAGCTGGGCGAAGGCGGGGGCGACGAGAAAGGCCAGGATCACAAACGCGGGCGCGAAGCACCGCGCGGGATTGATTCGGCGGACGTGCCTGAACGGTGTTTTCAGATCATCCTTTTGCCAGAGCATTTATCATTCCTGACTGTACCGTGGCATGGGCGGCCCGCCCATGAACCCGCCGGTAGGGCGGCAAAACACGGGCGGGGCGCCCGTGCCACGGGAGGAGTGCAGCCGCCCCCTAGTGATTGAACGAAAATTCCTTCGTATTGATCAGCGCCCAGATCACGTCCTCGTACGCAGCCTGCTTTTTCTTCGCGGCGTTTTCCTTGGCGTCGCCTTTGGCGGCGGAGCGTTCGATGTAACCCACAGCCGCGGCGACTTCGCTCACGTCCGGCTCGCGGCTGAAGGCCAGCCGGTAGAGCTCGTGGACCTTGTCCTCATCGCTCCGGGTAACGTCCGCAGCGAGCTTCGCGGCGCGACCTTCCGGGGCGGCGACCTTTTCGTGAAGGTCTTTCGCGTTCAAAAGGTGAAGGCTTTGGGCGAGGCTCGGTTCCTGCGAACGTTCGCATTCGCAGGCGCTGCTGGAATCCGGGCGGCCGAAGACCTGGAGGAAATAGGTGTTGGCGTTGAAGCTGTTGTCGGGCAGTTGCACCGCGCGGGTGCCCGCGGGCATCGCGTCGAATTTGCTGGGGATTCCGGCCACTACGTCCACGGAGTCGAGCAGCACCTCCGCCGGCACCCGTCGGGGGTAGAAGCGGGAGAAGTTCTGCTTGTCGATCGCGTTGTACTCGTTGGGCGTGGAGTCGAGCTGGTAGGTGCGCGAACGGCAGATCGTGCGGACCAGCTCCTTCAAGTCGAAATTGCTGTCGGTGAAATGCTTTGCCAGGGCGTCGAGCAATTCGGGATTGGTCGGCGGGTTGGTCTCGCGCATGTCGTCCTCGGGGTCGACGATGCCGCGGCCGAAGAAATGCTTCCAGTACCGGTTGACCAGCGACCGGGCGAAGAAGGGATTCTCCTTGCGCGTCATCCAGTCGGCCAGCAGCACGCGCGGGTCCTGCTCGACGGGAACGTCGAGGGGCGTTTCGCCTAGGCCCGCGGGCTTCACCAATTGCTTCGTCTTGGTGTTGGTCGCAGCGGGCACGCCGCGACGGTGAAAGACGATGTCATCGCCCGTCTGCGCGTTGCCCTTGCGGCCGACGCGCGAGAAGAACGCCGAGAACTGGTAGTAGTCCTGCTGGCTCCATTTCTCGAACGGGTGGTGGTGGCACTGGGCACACTGCAGGCGCATTCCCATGAAGAGCTGCGCCACGTCTTCCAATTGCTGGTTGGGCTCCTTCACCTGGCGGTACCAGCCGACGGCCGGGTTGCCGTCCACGTCGCCGGTGGCGGTGATCACCTCGCGGACGAACTGGTCGTAGGGCTTGTTGGCATACAGACTGTCGCGCACCCAGTCGTGGAATTCGAACGTCCCTCGGGCGTAGGTCGCCTGCACGCGCTTGTTGCGCAGGAGCGAGGACCAGGTGTTGGCGAAATAGTCGGCGTAGTCGGTGCCGGAAAGGAGCGCGTCAATCAGCTTGTCGCGCTTGGCCGGGTTGTTATCGATGATGAACTGTTGGGACTCTTCGGCGGTCGGCATACGGCCGGCGATGTCGAGCGTCACCCGCCGAATGAACGTCGCGTCGGGGCAGACCTCCGACGGGGGCATCCCCACTTCCTTGAGCTTCTTGAAAACCAATTCGTCGATGAAATTGGCGGCGGACGGGAGCTTATCAGTCGGCGCGCCCAGCGGCACTGTCGCCCGGCAGACCGAGACCTTGCCCTGGTATCGCACCATCACCGCCACGTCGCCCGGCTGCTGGAGGATCTGCACGTGGCCGTCGGCATCGACCTTGGCCATTTCCGTTTCGTTCGCGGCGTAGAGGGATTCGCGCGTGACGTCCTCGGCCGACCCGTCTGTGTACCGTGCGGTGACGACGAGCTGCTGATTGCCGCCGCGACTCATCACGCGTTGTGGCGGGAAGACCTCGATCTTCGCGACGGTCGGCGCATCGGCTTTGCCGTAGGGCATTCCCTGGGCGATCCAGCGGGCGATGAGGCGGTAATCATCGGTGCCAGCGTCGAGGCGCTTGCCTCCGCCATGCGGGAGGGTGCCGGTGGCCTTGAGAAGCAGCAGGCTGCGATCCGGGGCGGCGGGGAAGAGCCGCCGGCCGCGGGCTTCCTTGACCAGGTGCTCGTAATCTTCCGCCGGCTCGAAGCCCAGGAGCGAGAGCTTGAATCCGTTCTGCCCGCTGAGTTTTCCGTGGCAGCCGCCCGAGTTGCAGCCGAGCTTCGTGAAGACCGGGACGACACGGTTGGGGAAATTGACGGGGGCCGGCGTGGCGAACTGCTCGACCGTCACGGGCAACGTGGCGGCGGAGTTGTCGCTGGCCTTCACGGTGATGATCGCGGAGCCATCGCTGATCGCGGTGACGAGACCGTTGCGGTCGACTTCGACAATTCCCGGGGGCGCCACTTCGTATCGCACTTCACGGGTCAGATCGCGCTGCGCGCCGGAGGCGAAGGAACCGGTGACGACGAGTTGCTGGCGGGCGTCTGCGCCGTGGAGTTTCAGGGCGGTAAGGGTGGGATCGCCGGGGCAGATCGCGAGGGAATTAAGCGCGCCGAGGTCCTGGATCGCGACCTGCTTCGCGCTTGTAGACTGGTCGGCGGCGCGCGTCGATCCGACGGCGGCTAGCGCGATGGACAAGCCGATGAAGATTGTGAGAGATCGCATTTCGCTCCGTCTCATTTCGATCGTCTCTTTGAGCCGAAAGTTCTTTAGGCTCTGGTTCTCTCTCCCTCGTACCCGGGGAAGAGGGTTAGGGTGAGGGGCAGAACGTCGAGGTGCGCCAGTATCCCGAACCACGTAGGGTGGGCGTACTCGCCCACCATTCGTCCACCGCTTGAGCGTCAGACGGTGGGCGAGTACACCCACCCTACATGGTCTTCTCGCGAATCACACCACTTCACGCTCGGCCCCTCACCCCTACCCTCTCCCCCGAGTACGAGGGAGAAGGAGAAGAGTTTTCTAGGCTCTCGCCAAAGCTACCCGACCAGCTCGCGGACCGGCTGATATCCGTCCACCAGGTACTGTGGCCGACCAGCCAAATCCGGCAGCGTGATCTTGCTCGTGTCGAGGCCCAGGTTGTGGTAGAGCGTGGCGAAAACTTCGCCGAATTGGACGGGGCGGTCGGTGACTTCGCCGGCGAGGCGGTCGGTGACGCCGATGGCCTGGCCGGCATGCATTCCGCCGCCCGCCATCAGCGCGCCGGTGACCCGCGGCCAGTGGTCGCGGCCGTCGCCGTTGGTGATCTTCGGGCTGCGGCCGAATTCGCCCCAGACCAAGACCGTCACGTCCTTGTCCAGCCCGCGGTCGTACAGGTCCTGCACGAGCGCTGACACGCCGACGTCCAGCCGCGGCAATTGCTCCTTCATCGTCTTGAAGTTATTGCTGTGCGTGTCCCATCCGCCGAAGGCGAGCGTCACACAGCGTGCCCCGGCCTCGACGAGCCGGCGGGCGACGAGGAACTGCTCCAACGATTTGGAATCACCCTTCTGCTTCCCGTACCGTTCAAGGGTCTTGGCGTCTTCCTTCTTGACGTCGAGGGCATCGACCAATTTGCTGCTCGTGAGCACGTCCATGGCCTGGCGCTCGAAGGCGTCCATTCCCTGCATTTTGCCGCTGGTGTCCGCGTCGCGCCGGAAGCGGTCGAGGCTGTCGAGCAGGGCCTTGCGGTCGGAGAGGCGGTCGAGATTGACGCCGTTGAGCACCATGTCGGCCTTCCCCTTGCCCGAGGGCTGGAACGGCTCGTGTGCGACTCCCAAAAAGCCGCTGGCGTTGGTGGTCGAGGAGCCCATGCTGCCCGAGATCGCGATGTATGGGGGGACTGCGGGGTCGGTCGCGCCCTGGAGTTTGGAGGCGCAGGAGCCCAGGGCCGGCCATCCGCCGGGCGGCATCTGTTTTTTCGTGCGGCCGGTGAGGCACTGGAAGGCGCTGTGGTCGCCTTCGGAGCCGACGAGCGACCGCATGACGATGAACTTTTCCATCATCGCAGCGATCCGCGGCATATGCTCGCAGATCTGAATGCCCGATACGCTGGTGGCGATGGGGTTAAATTCGCCGCGTACTTCGGAGGGCGCGCCGGGCTTGAGGTCGTACATGTCCTGGTGCGACGGCCCGCCGGGCAGGTAGACCATGATCACCGCTTTTTGCGAGCGTCGGCCCGAGCGAGCTTCGGCGCGGAGGATGCTCGGGAGCGAGAGGCCCGCGAGTCCGATCGCGCCGATCTTGAGGAAGTTTCGCCGGGAAACTCCGTCACAAAAACGGGAGGCCGAACCGTAGACGGTGAGCATAACGGTCCTTTCATTGTTCGGCGGCTATTACACCAGCTCGCGCAGGGGCTGGCAGCCGTCGACGAGGTATTGCGGGCGGCCCGAGAGATCGGGCAATGTGACTTTGGCTACATCAATGCCGAGATTGTGATAGAGGGTCGCGAAGACTTCGCCGAACTCGACGGGCCGGGCGGTGGCTTCGCCGCCCAGGCGGTCGGTCGCGCCGATGACCTGGCCCGTTTTCATGCCGCCCCCCGCGAGCAAGGCGCAGGAGACGCGCGGCCAATGGTCGCGGCCGCCTTCTTTATTGATGCTCGGGCTGCGGCCGAACTC
>JAQGHP010000798.1 GCA_028288775.1 Phycisphaerales bacterium
TCCGGTGTCGGCTCTGGACGTAACGAACCTGCGGGGCCGCTTCGGCGGGTTCAGCGTCCGCGATGCGGCGATGGATCCCGCGGACCCAATTTGGCTTGAAAAATACCGAAAAATGTTCGACGCCTTCGCGAAAGCCAATGCGGGCACGCCCGGTATCGAAGCAATGCGACCGCATTTGGAGTTTCCCTCCACCGGTACGCCGGGAGAGGGTTAGGGAGGGGGTTCACCGGAAGCGAGAATGCCTTGCATTCGCCACGCCGGCAGCGCCGAACCCTCACCCCTGCCCTCTCCCGGAGTACCGGGAGAGGGAGAAACTCGCGTGCGGTCGCCCGCATCGGCTCCTTCGCCGCGGGCTTGCCACGACGCGCTGCGGGGGATTCAATTGCTGCGATGGACCCGGGCCCCACAATCGAACCGGGCGGCGAGCCGGAGAAGCCGCCGCTCAATTACCGCGCGGCGCGTGATGATCGCAGGCGTAAGTACGAAGCCGATGCGCTGGCGATTGGCGGCGCGGTGCTTGCCGGGGGGACCGTCGGTGGTCTGGCGTTCGTGTGGATTATCTCCACTCTCTTTTTCGGTTCATCGTATGCCAGCCGCCCGCCGTTGAATTGGGAGGTGCCGGGTTTGCTGACGGCCGTTGCCGTGATCGGATGGGGATGGCTGCTGTTCTTCCGCCGACCTCCCCGCTCCTTTGTCCTCGGGTCGCTCGTCGGCCTCGGCATAGCGATTCTGATTGCAGGCGCCTGTTTCGGCGTCAACAGATAGCGACCGCTACACGTGCTTCGCCACGAGATTCGCCAGGTCCTCCACCTTGCGGGCCTCGCGCATGGCGACTTCCTCGTAGTGGGCGATCCTGCCGGCGGAGTCGATGATGACGGTGCCGCGTTTGGTGCAGTTGTAGGGCTCTTCGCCGGCCCACATGCCGTAGTCCTTGGCCATCTTGCGGGTGGGGTCGGCGAGCAGGCCGTAGGGGATGTTGTACTTCTTCTTGTACTCGGCGTGGCTGAAGGGGCTGTCGCAGCTTACGCCGAAAACGACCGTGTCGTTCCCGCCCGCGATCCGCGGCAATTCCGGGCCGAACGAGCAATGCTCGGTCGTGCAGACGGGCGAAAAATCCATCGGGTAAAAAAGCAGCACCACGCGCTTGCCGCGAAGGCTCGAGAGCTTCACCTTGTTCTTGTTCTCGTCCATCAACTCGAATTCGGGTGCGGCGTCGCCGGGCTTGAGGGGGGTGTCGGACATTGTTATCTCCGGGGGTTTGGATTGAAGCGGGGACGACTGTCGTGCCCATCGGCCGCGATCATAGGTCTAGGGTCGGCGAGCGGCAAATTGATTAGGCAAATCCGAATTCCGAATCCCCGAATCCCGAATCAAATCCCAAATCCGAAGGCAGAATCCACGAAGGAACACGAAAAGGAGCACGAAGACACACGAATGAATGAAGACTTCTTCTTCGTGCCCCTTCGCGTTCACTTTCGTGTTCCTTCGTGGTTCTCGTCTTCGGTTTTTCGTTCGAACGAAATCCGAGGGTGCCGTGGCAGGATCGCGCGGCCCTTCGCGTATAATCGTGCCATGAAATTCGGGCGGATCAAGCGGCAGCACGGGCGGGTGGGAGGGCTCGACGCCATTCTCAACCGGATCGTCGCCGACTGCCCGTTCGTGTCGCGGATCGTGCCGGGGCGGATCAAGGTGCGGCGAGGGAAGACGGGGCCATCCTTTCGCGTGCAGTACCCGACGGCCGCCGGGCTCAAGTGCCTGTACAATGGCACGGGAACGGTGCAGGAGGTTTTCCTCATTTGCACGGATGCGGAGGCGGCGAGGAGGTGGCTGGTGGAGGCGGGAATCGCCGCAGAGTCAGTGTGATCCGCTTCCGCATTTTGACTTTTGCATTTTGCATTTTGCATTTTGAATTCAATTCGCATGCTCAGGAATCGAATTGAAGTCAAAGTGCAAAATGCAAAATGCAAAGTGAAAAATGAAGAGCGCGTCGAAGGGTTTCTTTCAATGACCTTCCCCCACTACTTCCATCTCTTCGGCCAGCGCATCCACCCGCACCTGCTCATGGAACTGGTCGCCTACACCGGCGGATTTCAGTTGTACCTGCGGTTCCGCAAGCGCTGGCCGCGGGCGGTGGTGCCGGTGGAGCAGAACCTCTGGATCATCGTCGGCGCAATCTTCGGGGCGTTGTTCGGATCGAAGCTGCTGGCCTGGGCGGAATCGGCGCCGGAGTACTGGGCCCACCGGTTCGACCCGGCGGCCTGGATGGGCGGCAAGACCATCGTCGGCGGACTGCTGGGCGGTTGGATCGGCGTCGAAATCGCCAAACGCGTTCAGGGCATCCGGCATTCCACGGGCGACGCCTTCGTCTTCCCGTTGATCCTGGGCATGGCCGTCGGCCGCATCGGGTGCTTCCTCACCGGCCTGGACGACCACACCTGCGGCAACCCCACGCAACTCCCCTGGGGCGTCAATTTCGGCGATGGCATCCCGCGGCATCCGGCGCAGCTTTATGACATCGTATTCCTCTCGTTACTCGGAATCGCATTGTTTGTGCGCTCTCGCCGGCCGTATCCGAACGGAAGATTATTTCGCTTATTCCTGCTCGGTTACGTATGCTGGCGGCTGGCCGTGGAGTTCATCAAGCCGCGGCACACGTACCTGGGGTTCAGCTCGATCCAAGCGGCTTGTCTGACTGCGGCGGCGTGGCTGGTGTGGGAGCGGGTTAGCACACCGCGACAGTCGTTAACGCTTCCAGTCGAAACGGAGGGCAAGTCGGTGACTACCGAGGGGCTGAATGAATGAACGAATCTATCCGCTTCCGCCACCACTTCCGGACGACTTCGGCAAACGACGGCCTTTCCGGGCAGGCGGCTCGCCCAGCGATCCCAGAGAAGAGCGTATGCAGATCTGGCGGCGCTACCTCGGCGGCGTGCTTACGGGCACGGCGGTGTCCGCGTTCGTGTGGTTCCCAGCGTACGATGCGCTGGTGAAAAATGGGTCGGGACATGCACTCTACCTTGTGGCACTTGCGAAGCTCACACTTGCCATCGTCGGGTTTTGCACGCGGGGCTGGCGAAGCTTTGCCGTGGGAATTCTCGTGTCGATCCCGGTAGGGTCATTGATCCTCTATGCGATGTGGACATCGACTTGAAGCCAATGGAAACAGGATTTCACGAGCAGGGTCACGCACCAACCCCGCCCCCGTTAAGCTCGAAGGTTGCCGCGGCGCAATTCTTTGGCGGCATCGCCGGGGGAGCGGGCCTTCAGTTCTTATCCGGGCTTTCCGGATTGGGTTCACCCGGAAGTTTTATGCGACTGATGCCTCTCGCGGCCCTCTGTTTGAATCTCGTGATCGGCATCGGATTTCTCCTGGTGCCAAGGCGCCGGCTGATCGGGGCCGGGGTCCTTGCGTCACTCGCTTTTTGTTTCCTCGTTTCCGGGGCCGTATTGATCTGGCACACGCTTACCTCGGGTTGCAAGCTAAACTGAATTGCGAGAATTACCGGGCCGCACCGGCCGAGTGGATAAGGTTGAAAGGATTGCCATGAGCGAGATGAACCCGTTGCCGGAAGACCCGGGCAATCGTCCTCCGCCGCTCGATTATCGGTCGGCCGGCTCAGGGCAATCGCCGCAAGAACGGCGACGGAGCTTTCAAGGATTCTTCGGCGGCCTGCTGCTGGGCACATTGGTTTCTGTGGTTGCCTGGGGTTGTCAATTCAGCGGATTTGGGATCCCTGGTCTGGGATCGTCGATCCTTCTCCTGCCTGGGCTGAAGCTCGGCGCGGGCGTAGTAGGGCTGTGCATGCCCCGATGGAGAAAATTTGGCGCGGGTATCCTGGTTTCCATTGCGTTGGGAATTCTCATTTTCTTTGGCATGTGTGCCTTCAGAGTCGCAACGAACTAAAGGTTTCGGTACATCGGATTGCTCAGAAGTCATATTGACGCGCGACGGCTCGAAGCCGCGTTGACGACGACATCTCCGCCTAATTGCGCGAGAGAAGCGATGAAATGACAAACCACGCGAAAGGCCGGGCACGCATTCGCCGCATGGCAATCCCCTTGTCGGCAATTGCGGTCGGCGTCTTTTTCCTCGTCGGGTGTGTCTACATTCCGGTCCCCGAGCACGGGACCGATTGGTCGCGGAAGGATTTTCGGCCGCTTCTTGAAGCAGACAACAAATCATCGCCGATCCGCGTCGGGCGCATTACGCGTTCGCAACTGATCAAACTGATGGGGCGGCCGGCGTTCGAGGTACCGGAGCGGCGGCAGGTCGTCTACCGGTACGATACGGAGCGAAACCTGGTCATCTGGCCGTTGTGTTTCATGGTCCAGCCGGATTACCGGGACTCGTACGCGGCGGCGTTTACATTCGATGACCGCGACGTGCTGATCGGTTGGGAAACCGCGCATGAGAAGGCACACCATATTGGCGGCGGAGCCATTCAGACGCCGTACCTGGACCATCCCGACGCCACCGATGTGTTTCGGCCCAAGCGCCCGGAGGGCGACGCAGGTGCGTCCACTCAATCTATGTCCAAGACATGAGGCGCGCAGGGAGGACTGAACCTTTCCGGCCAGTGGAGCGCTTCAGTGGCGGAGGTTTAGATGAAGGATGAATTCAGATCAAAGCGCCCAACGAGAACGCTTCTGAAGCGGCGAATCATTGCAATATGCCTGACGGCTACAGGGTTGTGGGGCCTGACCGGCTGTTTCTACTTGCCGACGCCGGAGCACCCGACAGATAAGAAACAGGCGGACGTCCGTGAACTTGTCGGCGGTGCGAATTCAAAACGGCGGCTTCGTCCCGGCGTGACTACCCGGGATTCCGTAACTGCAGTGCTGGGCCCGCCAGCATGGGTTTCGAAAGACAGGCGCTCGACCGCCTATACGCTGGATACGGTGCGGGCAGTTTGGGTATACCCGGTCTGCTTTGCAACGGACGTCGCGTCCCAACGGATATACGCGGTGCGCCTCATGTTCGACGACAATAATGTTCTCGCGTCCTGGGATTTGGTACACGTGGATCAGAAACTCGATTGGTTCAAGGGTGTTCCCGTGCCCGCAAAAAGGGCGATTGAACGGCTCAACGTGGGCGTAACAGAAAATGCCGTGATTGAACCGGCTGCGAAACACTAGCAAAGGCTCCCATGCCCGACCGCCCCTACCTCTTCTACGAACTCACCAACAGCCTCTGCGCGACGTGCCTCCGCAAGGTCGAGGCGAAGGTCGTGTTTCAGGACGATTGCGTTTATCTGCACAAATGGTGCCCGGAGCATCGGTTTCAGAAAGTGCTCATCTCGACGGACGTCGAGTATTACAAGCTCTCGCGGCAGACGATCAAGCCGGGGCAGATGCCGCTGAAATTCAACACGCCGATCAAGTACGGGTGCCCGTATGACTGTGGCCTTTGCCCGGATCACGAGCAGCACAGCTGTCTCACGCTCGTGGAGATCACCGACAAGTGCAATCTCACCTGCCCGGTTTGTTATTCGGAATCTTCGCCGCATCGATTGACGCACCGGTCGCTTGAACAAGTGGAGTTCATGCTCGATTGCGTGGTGCGCAACGAGGGCCAGCCAGACGTGGTACAGATCAGCGGCGGGGAGCCGACGATTCATCCCGATTTTTTCGCCATCCTCGACATGGCCAAGGCCCGGCCGATTAAGCACCTCATGGTCAACACCAACGGCGTCCGCATCGCGCACGATGCGGAGTTCGCCCGGCGGCTGAAAGACTACATGCCGCGGTTTGAGCTGTACCTGCAATTTGATTCGTTGCAGCCGGGGCCGCTGCGCACGCTGCGCGGGGCGGATTTGAGCGACGTGCGGCGGCGCGCGATGGACCGGCTTAACGAGCACAATATCTCCACGACGCTCGTGGTGACGCTCAAAAAAGGACTGAATGATGGGGAGATCGGCGAGATTATTGAGTACGCGCTCAAGCAGCCTTGCGTACGGGGCGTGACGTTTCAGCCGATCCAGGACGCCGGACGGGTGGAGGATTTCGACCCCGCCCGCGACCGCCTGACGCTCGGCGAAGTGCGGCAGCAAATTCTCAAGCAGCATTCGCTCTTCAAGCCCGCCGACGTGATCCCCGTTCCCTGCCACCCGGACTGCCTGGCGATGGCGTATGCGCTGAAGCTGGGCGATCAAGTTATTCCGCTCACCGGCATGCTCGACCCGCAGCTCCTGCTGCACGGGGAAGGGAGCACGATCATGTACGAGCAGAACGCGCAAATCCGCGGCGAGCTATTCCGCCTGTTCTCCACGGCGGCGTCGCCGGCATCTTCGGCGATGTCGCTCAAACAGTTGTTGTGTTGTCTGCCGTTGGTGCAGGCGCCCGAGCATGTGACGTACAACAACATCTTCCGGATCATCATCATGCAGTTCCTGGACGCGCATAACTTCGACGTGCGGTCGGTGAAGAAGAGCTGCGTGCATATCGTCCATCCGGACGGGCGGATCATCCCGTTCGACACGTTCAACATGTTTTACCGGGACAAAAAGGAAGAGCGGCTGAACGCCGTGCGGGGGGCGGGAAACCTCGTTCCGCTGACGATCTCGGCGGGAGTGGACGATGCCTGAACCTTCGACGGGACCGCAACCGGCGGACGAGCCCAATTCACTCAACGAATTGGGGAAGGAAATGGCGCCCACCGACGCGGGGAGTTCGCAAGGAGAGCCGGGGTCCTTGCCTTATGAGTCGCCGCTGGATCGGGCGAAGCGCGAGCCGCCTCTGAACGTGCTGGGTATGACGTTCGCCTGCGCGATTGGGTTTGCGGTCGCCGCGGCGGCCGTGCTTTTCTTCAGCGCCTTTGTTTTCATGGGCATGAGTTCGAATTTCGACCATAGTTCGACGACCGATCATTCCCCCATGCGATACACCGCGGCTGTCTACATTCTGCTGTTCGCCGGGACGATGTACGGGGTGTTCCGCCTTTCCCATATGCCCGGTTGGAGGCAGGTGGGAAGGTGGTGGGCGTTGGGCCTGCTGCTGGGCACGGGGGCGGGGCTGCTGCTGGAGGGGATCTGCTTCGCGGCGACGGGAAACTGATGTGTGATGAGTGAACCGTGACCGGTGAAGCTAAAACAGAGTCGTAAAAAGATCGCGCAATCCGCCGGCCTTACGTCTTTGTGTCTTACGTTTTACCTCCCGCTGTCACGGTTCACTCATCACTCCCTCTACGGCGTACCGCCTTTTCCCTCGGTCCTGGGGTGGCGCTTGTCGCGCGGGTTTTTGATGTCGGTCGGGGCCTGGTCCCAGCCTTGGGGTTCTTCATCGTGCATCGAATGATCAACCGGCTCAGGGGGCGGGAGGCCTTCCTTTTTGTGGAGGGCATGGCTCGCGCCCTGATCGACGACGTCCTCAGCGTTGATCTGGTTTTCCGGGTTTTGCTTGTTGCCTACGGTCTTGTGGATGGCGTCGGGGGAGCCGGTGGGGGTTGCCTTATTGTTGTCGAGCCGGCCCATGCCGGCTTCCTTCTCGGGCTTCTCACGCCCGTAGGAAGAGGCCGGATCGGGGGCCTGTTCTTTCGACGCGGGTCTCATCTGCTCTGCCATGGCGGGCTCCTTTCGTCCGAAGTTCCTACAACATCAAGTGTAGCGCGCCGCACCGATGGACAGAACGTGCGAAATCCTTTAACAAGCTCGCGCCAAGGAGCAAAGAAGCAAAGAAGCAAAGGAATTTAATTCTTGGCTTCTTTGCTCCTTGGCCTCTTGGCGCGAATCCCCGGGTTCTTCTGGCTACTGGCTCCTGACTTCTGACTTCTCCCCGCCCTACTTCACTTCCGCCCACGGCGCGGGCGGTTGCTTGGTCAGCAGGAATGAAATCAGGTCAATGAATTCCGGCTCGGTCATAGTGGTTTCCAGGCCTTCGGGCATCATCGAGAGCGTGGTTTCCACCATCTTCGCGATGTCGGAGCGGGGGATGGTGATGCGCTGGGTGCCGTCTTTCAGGACGACTTGCTTTTCGGATTCCTCGGCCAGCAGGCCGGTCGCCACTGTGCCGTTTTTCAGGCGGACGACCCACTGGTAGTAGGGTTTGCCGACAACCAGGTTGGGATCCAGGACGTTACTGAGGAGAAGTTCGAGGTTGTCGCGGCCGACGCCGGTGATGTCGGGGCCGACCTCGCCGCCCTTGCCGTAGATCGTGTGGCACTGCATGCACTTGGCGGCGAATACCTTTTGCCCGGCCAGCGCGTTGCCGGGGGGATGGGTCTGGACGAGTTTCTTGTACCTCTCGGCGACCTGCATGCGCTCGGGGTTGCGGTCGGTGCGGATGGTGCCCCAGGTCGAGGAGAGTTGCTTGGAGAGAGATTCGTCATTCAACGCGGCGATCCGCCGGGCGTGATTTTCCGTCATCTGCCCCGCAGCGATTTGTTTGGCGGCGACCGCGTCGAGCAGCGCTTTCGCGCCGGGCTTGGATTGCACGAGGGCGTCGAGGATGACGGGCTTCATCTCCGCGGGCTCGACCGTGGCGAAGCTCTTGACGAGGGATTTGGACGCATCCGCGTTGTCCATCGCGCCCAGGGCGGCGACGGCGGATTGCCGCATGCGAATGGGGGCGGCTGCATCCGTGAGGAAGGCGTTGAACGCGGGGATGTTTTCGGGGCTCTTGCGCTCGGCGAGGGATTTGAGCATGGCCGCACGCACCGTCGCATCGGTCTTCGTGTCGGCGAGGAGGGCGCGGGCGGAGGCATCCGCCTTCGAGTCCCCCCACCACATGGCGATCACCGTGGCGGGGACGTGGGCGGGCGAGTCACTTGCCGCGACTGCGGCGATCTGGTTGCGAGTGCTTTCATCGAAATACTTGCCGCGGCCGGCGGGCCTGACGCCCGAGGCCTCGAAGCCGTCGATCGCGTCCTGCAATACGGACACAAGCTTCTCCGGCTTCGCGGATGCGGCGAACGCCTTGCCGACGTTCCCGGCGATCTGCTCGGGCGTGCGGAAGAGGGTGTTCACCGCGTCGCGCGTCCACTTCACCACGGTGTCGCCAAAATTTGTCTGGACGGCGGCGTCGTTGGCGAGGGCGTCAACCACTTCATCGGCGTGGTCCTGAAGCATCGGCTTGAGGTTGTTGTAAATGAGCGTGGGGATGAGCGGGTCCTTTGCGTTGGCGGGGTTGGCGAGTAGGGCCATGAGGACCGGCAGCCCGCCGGGCTTTTGCAGGCGGCCCGCGGCGACCGCGAGCTGGGCGCGGACGTCGGGCGAAGGATCATTCGCGAGCGCTTTGAGCTTGTCGTAGACCTCGGGCGAAACTTCGCCCAGCTCCCCCGCCGCCCGGACTCCCCAGTTGCGCGTGGGCTCGTCGCTGCTCGCAAGGAGCTTTTGATGAAACTCGGGGCTGACGGCGTGCTGGCTGACGAGCAGCCAAAGTGCGTGCATGTGGGCGTTGTTCTTGTCGCTGGCGCTCAGCGCCATTTTTTCAAGAACGGGTACGAGCGACGGCGTGAATTTCTCGTTAAGGATGCGCTGCGCGGTGCGACGCCACCAGACGTTGGGGTGGTCGAGGAGCGTGAGCAGTTCCTCGGGACTGGATTTCTGGAGGTCGAAGGGTTTGTAGAACGGGGCGTTGTTGTAGGAGATGCGGTAGATGCGGCCACGTTCGCGGTCGATGCCTTTGGGGTCGCGGTTGGCGTCCTGGTAGCAGTGGTAGCGGTCGTACCAGTCCATGACGTAGAGGCAGCCGTCCGGGCCGATCTTCTGGCTGACGGGCATGAACCAGGCGTCGTTGGCCTGAAGGAAATCGGGGGCGTTGTGCTGGGTGTAGGTTGCGCCGTTGCGGGTGAGGGTGTCGTGGTTCAGGGCGCTGCCGTGAAGGTTGCCCATGAGCAGGGTGCCGCGGTATTCGTCGGGGAAGACATCCGCGTCGTAAATGCACAGACCCGCGTACGCCGCGGCCTGGTGGCGCTCGGTGGTGATGGAGGGGAGCACGTGCGTAG
Organism: Phycisphaerales bacterium; assembly: GCA_028288775.1. Lineage (GTDB taxonomy): Bacteria > Planctomycetota > Phycisphaerae > Tepidisphaerales > Tepidisphaeraceae > RYN-428. The sequence continues at coordinate 9,941 of JAQGHP010000798.1, forward strand.
CGGGCGGGTACGGGCCACCCTGGCGCTGGTAGTAGCCGGACTGCGTCATGTGGAACATGTGATCGATGACGCAGCAGGAGAGAAACCAGTCGCCCTGGCGGTTGTAATCGAGGCCCCACGGATTGCTGGTGCCCTCGGAGAAGAGCTCGAACTTTTTGGTTTTGGGGTGCCAGCGCCAGATGGCACAGGTGAAGTCGAAGGTTTTGCCGTTGTTGGTGACGCGGGCGCCGTTGAAGACGCCGTTCATTCCGTAGAGCCAGCCGTCGGGGCCCCAAGTGAGGCTGTTGGGAAGCTCGTGGCGGTCGGACCGGCCGAAACCGGTGAGGATGACTTCCTGCTTATCGGCCTTGCCGGTACCGGCGGAGTCTTGCAGAAAGAGAATGTCGGGTGAGTTGGTGACGTAGACGCCGTTGTTGCCCAGGACTACGCCGCAGGGGATGTTCAGGCCGTCTTTGAAGATCGTGACTTTGTCGAAGTTGCCATCATGCTTCGTCGATTCGAGGATCTTCACGCGATCCTGGCCGGGGCCGGCATCGGGGCGCGGGTACTCGACCGACTCGGTGACCCAGATGCGGCCCCGGTCGTCGAAGGTGAAGCTGGTGGGGTTGATGAGGTCGGGCTCGTGGGCGACGCACTCGACTTTGAATCCCGGCGCGAGCTGCATTTTCGCGATGGCCTCATCCGGGGTGAGGGCGAGGCCGGGGGCCTTGGATTGGCCGTGCGGCACGGGCTCGTTGGGCGCGCCGTGGACGTTGGACAGGAAAACTGCCGGGAGTAACGCGCCGGCCAGCACGATCGCGCCGAACTTCTTGCCTCGCATGGAGTTGGTATCCCTTCCGCGTGAATTTGAAAGTGAGTTGACGTCTGGAATCCGTGTGAATTTCAAACGCGCTCCCACGTCTTCCCAAAGCCTCGCACCGCCGCGTCTTATACCCCAAAATGTAAAGTTTTTCGTACTATTATAGAGGGACGTGTTTTTTCGTCCGTGCATTTGGATCGGGCGCTAGGATCAAATAATGAAAGTCTGGCAACAACCTCTCCCGCAGATTTACAACCAACTCTCGGATGCGGAGCTGCGCGTGCGTATCGCTTCCGCCAAGGAAACGCTCGGCGAGCGGCTGGTCATCCTCGGGCACCATTACCAGCAGGATGGGGTGATCGAGTTCGCCGACTTCACGGGCGACAGCTTCGAGCTGTCGCGCCGGGCGGCGGAGCAGAAGGGCGCGGAATATGTCATCTTCTGCGGCGTTCACTTCATGGCCGAGTCCGCCGACATCCTCACGCCCGAAGGCGTGAGTGTCATGCTTCCCGATCTGGGCGCGGGATGCTCCATGGCCGATATGGCCAACCTCGATCAGACGCTCGACTGCTGGGCGCAACTTCAAGAGACGTGCCCGGACCAAACGGTTGTGCCGATTACATACATGAACAGCTCCGCCGCCATCAAAGCCTTCGTCGGTGAGCACGGCGGCGCCGTCTGCACGAGCAGCAATTGTCGAAATGTGCTGGAGTGGGCTCTGGCTCCCTCTCCCTCACAGGGAGAGGGCAGGGGTGAGGGTGAAGACGTTGGAACTTCGAACGACACTCGTATTAGCACATCCCCACCCTCACCCCGGCCCTCTCCCTGGAAGGGAGAGGGAGGGAAGAAGAAAATCCTCTTCTTCCCCGACCAGCACCTCGGCCGCAACACGGCGTACTCGATGGGCTATCCGCTGGACAAGATGGTGGTCTGGGACCCGAACCAGGACCTGGGCGGCAACGACGCCCGGCGGTTGCGCGAGGCGGACTTCGTCTTGTGGAAGGGGCATTGCTCCGTCCATCAGCTCTTCCGGCCCGAGCACGTCGATCAGGTGCGGGCGCAACATCCGGGGATGAAGGTGATCGTTCATCCCGAATGCAGATGGGAAGTGGTGCAAAAAGCCGATGACACCGGCAGCACCGCGTATATTGTGAAACAAATCGAAGCGGCGCCGGCGGGAAGCAAGTGGGCGGTGGGCACGGAAGTGCATCTCATCAATCGCCTGGCCAGGCAGCACCCGGAGCAGCAAATCATCGTGCTTAGTGAATGCCAATGCTTATGCACGACGATGTACCGCATTGATCTGCCGCACTTGTGCTGGACCCTGGAGAACCTCGTCGAGGGGCGCGTGGTCAACCAGATCAAGGTGGATAAGAACACACGACAGTGGGCGCTGGTTGCGCTGGATCGGATGCTGACGATCAAGGGAATGGGCAGCCCGAGCGCCGGAAAATCACCCGCGGCTGCGGGAGCGCTTGTCGATTAGTGCGGAGGCGAACCTTTGCATTTGTGCGATGAGTTACCGGGTGTGGACGAGGCAAATCGAGATTCGATGGGCACCGCCAAATAGCGCTTGCCGAGGTGAACGGCGCGCTGTAGAAGTGCTGCTTGCATTTCACGTTTAGGGGCTAGTCAAGGGCGATAGCGGGGCGGGATATTCGACGCACGCATGAGTTCCAACGCCGCCGTGAAGGAGTGACTGGTGAGCGACCAGGAACAGTCTGCTGGCGAACCGGCTATCGAGCCGGTCTTGAAGCATGCGCATCCTGAATTGGCGCAGGCGCTGCGTTCGCGCATCGGGGAGATCTTACTGGTGTGGGAAGGCCGGATGCGCAAGGCGTTCGCGGCCGTGGCCGACTCCACATTCTCGGAACTTGCTGACGGGATCCCCGCGCTGCTGGGCCGACTTGCGGATGCGATTGCCACGGGCGAAATCGAACAGACGTGCGATGTGATCGAGGTCGTGCCCGAGGAGGGAATCGCCCGTCACGAGCACATCCACTCGGTGAGCGAATTGATATCGCACCATGGATTGTTGCGTTGTGTTGCAATCGAAGAGTCGGCGGATGCGCTGGGCCGGCCCATGGCCGTCGCCGAGCAGGTGGCGTTCCATTTCGGGTTCGACCTCATCGTACGGCAGGCGGTGGCGGCGTACGTGGAAAGCCAGGAACTCCAAACCCGCGCCGCTGCCGACGTCGAGGCCAAGTATCTTTCCTTCCTCTCCCACGACCTGAGCAATCACCTAAGCGGAGTTACGATCTGGCTGAAGCTACTGCGCCAGCAGTTGAGCGCAACGCCTGCGTCGGAAGAGGCGGTGGCGACG
>JAQGHP010000032.1 GCA_028288775.1 Phycisphaerales bacterium
AAAGCCCGTGATCGAACCGGCCGAAGTCTTGCCCGCCCGCTCAAGGATGTCCGGCAGCAGGGCGAAAACGCTCGGCGGAAACCCCTTCGTGGCCGGGGGCTCGTGGGCGGCGAGGCCGATCTGCCGCTGCGCGTGGCACAGGCGCGTGAGCGAATCCATCAGCAGCAGGACGTGCTTGCCCTGGTCGCGGAAATATTCGCAGACCGTGCATGCCACCTTCGCCGCCCGCACGCGCAGAAGCGGCGCTTCCTCGCTGGTGGCTACGATCACCACGCATCGCGCCAGGGCGTCGGGCCCCAGGCTGTTGTGCAGGAATTCCTGCACCTCGCGCCCGCGTTCGCCGATTAGCGCGATCACGGAAATGTCCGCGCTGGTGTTCTTCGCGATCATCGACATGAGCATGCTCTTGCCGACGCCGGGGCCGGAGAAGATGCCCATGCGCTGGCCCAGCCCGCACGTATGTAGGCCGTCGATGGCGCGGATGCTCGTGGAGATCGGCTGGCGGATATTTTGCCGGTCCATCGGGGCGGGGCTGCGGTTGTCGATGCGGCGCGAATCGCCGAGGCGCAGCGGCCCCTTCCCGTCGATCGGCCGGCCGAAGCCGTTGATCACGCGGCCGAGCAGTTGCCCGGAGCACCAGATCCGGGGCGACCCTTCGGTGTTCTCGATGCGGTCGCCGCGTGACACGCCGGCGGTGGAGGTGAGCGGCATCAGCAGCGTGCGGTCGGCCCGAAAACCGATCACTTCCGCTTCGCTGCTCTTTCCCCCGAAACTGTCGATGCGGCACAGGCTCCCCAAGGGCAGCGTGAGGTCCGCCGCCTCGACGGTCATGCCGGTTACGGCCGACACCTGCCCCACCACGCGGAATGGCATCGAGCAGTCCACGGCGTCCAGTTGTGGGGCGAGAAAGCTCATGCCGTGCCCTCCCCTATTTCGGGCAACAGGTCGGAAACGACGCGGTCGAGCTGCACGCCCAGATCCGCATCGATCTGCCCCTGCCGGGTGAAGATGCGGCAACCGCCCTGCGCCAGCGCGGCGTCCTCGATCACCTCCACGTGCTTGAGCCCGGGCCATTGCAGTTGAAGCAGCGGCAGCGCGGCGTCGAGCGTTTTGCGCTGAGCGGGATGAATCGCGATGCGCAAATCTGAGTGCTGCACGACGAGCTTCATCGCGTCCTGGAGATTCGCGACGAGCACCTGCGGATCGATAAGGCCCTGCCGCTTGGTAACCCGCTGCGCGACCGCGATGGCCAGGCGGACGACGTCCTGCAGGGCCGTTGCCTCCAGTTCGTCGCGCTGCGCCTCGATCGCCCCCGCGGCCTGCGTCAGCGCCGCGATGGCCTGTTGGAATTGCGCCCGGTTCTCGTCCAGCGCCTGCTGATGCCCGGCCTTCTTTCCCTGATCGAGCCCGCGGGCGAGGCCTTCGCGCTGGCCCTGGGCGCTGCCCTGGCCTATGGCCGCGAGCTTGAGCTGCTCGCATTCGGCCTGTGCCGCGGCGAGCAGTTGCTCGGCCTGCTGCTGCGCGCGCAACAGGAGCGTCCTCGCCTGGTTCTCGATGTCACGCATCGAAAACGGCGAAACGGAGGCGGGAACATTGGCGGACTTGATGAGGCCCATGGCAAACTAAGTGAAGAGTGAAGATTGCAGAGTGCAAAGTGGCGGCGGAGTCGGGGGCACACTTTTTGCAACGACCACGCCATAAGACTTTCGAAATTCCATGACGGGCATCTCCCTAGTGGCTTGCTTCATTCTGCATTCTGCATTCTGCACTCTGCACTTCCCTACACCACCATTTCCTTCTCTCCGCCGCGGCCGGCGATGATGATTTCTCCGGCGTCTTCCAGGCGGCGGACGATATCCACGATCTTCTGCTGGGCCGATTCCACATCGCTCACGCGCACGGGGCCCATGTACTGCATGTCCTCGGCAATAAGCTGGGCGGCGCGCTCGGACATGTTCTTGAAAATTTTGTCCTTCAGCTCCTGGCTCGCGGTCTTCAGCGCCAGCGACAGCTCCTCGTTGTCCACTTCCTTCAGCACCGACTGGATGCCCTTGTCGTTGACCAGCAGGATGTCCTCGAAGACGAACATGAGCCGGCGGATCTGCTCGACGAGGTCCGGGTCCTCGGCTTCCAAACCTTCCATGATCCCCTTCTCCGTCGAGCGGTCGGCGAGGTTGAGGATCTCGGCGACCGTGTCCACGCCGCCGGCCTTTTCGAAAGTCTGGCTTACGATGTCCGACAGCCGATGCTCCAGGCCCCGCTCTACTTCCTTGATGACCTCGGGGTTGGTCTGCTCCATGTTGGCGATGCGCTTGACGACCTCGATCTGCTTTTGCCCCGGCAGGCCCACCAGAATTTCCGAGGCCTTCTGCGCCGGCAGGTGGGCGAGGATCAGCGCGATCGTCTGCGGGTGCTCGTCCTGGATAAACGTCAGCAGATTTTCGCTCTCCGCCTTCTGCAGGAAGGAGAAGGGCGTGGTCTGCACCTGCTGGGTCACCTGCTTGATGATCCGCCCGGCGTCGGCTTCGCTCAGGCTCTTGCGAAGCAGCGACTTGGCGTACTCCAACCCGCCTTCCGAGACGTAGGTGTTGGCGAGCGCGAGGCTGTAGAACTCCCCGAAAACCTGCCCGCGCGTGGACGTGGGAATCTCGCCGAGGCTGGCGATCTCCCGGCTGACTTCCTCGACCGCCTCGGGAGGCAGCCGCTTGAGAATTTCCGCGGCCTCATCCTGGCTCAATGAGAGCAACAGGACCGCCGCCTTGCGAACACCGGGGAGTTCAGATGCCATAGGGGTACCGAGGACCGAGGACTGAGGACTGAGTTGCGGGAAACAGCGGTTGCCGCTACTCAGTCCTCAGTCCTCAGCACTTTATTCAAGCCCTGTTCAGCCAGCGCTTCACCAGCGTCGCGGCGCTTTCGGGGTTTTCCTGGACCATGGTGGTGACCTGGTCGAGCATTTGTTGGGCGCGGACGGCGTCTTCGTCGAGCTCGATGGCGTCGAGGAGGGAGCTGCCGCCTCCGGCTTCGCCGACCATCTCTTCGCCGGAGCTCAGGACCGCGGAAGGCGCCGCGCTCGTGGCAACGGAGGCGGCGAACGCGGGTGCGGGCGCGCTCTTCTTCACGACCATCGAGACCATGAACAAGCTGACCATTGCCAGGCCGGCGAGCGCGATTTCCTTCACGTGGCCTCCGGCCAGCAGTGCGACCGACACGCCCGCGGCGGCGGGCGCGGCCGGCACGACCTCGGGCGGCGAGTCCTCATAAGTCCGGATCGCCACATCCGCCGGCTTGAGCCCGGCACACGATGCGACCTGGGTGCGGATCTCGGGGAGCTTCACGGCGATCAAATCCTGCATCTGCTTTTCGGTCGGATCCTTGGTGCCCGGGTTTTCGCGGGTATAGATGGTGGCGAAATAGGACAGGGGGACGCTCACGGCAGCGCTAACCGGCGTGGTGTCGCCCGCGGGCGTGGAGCGGGAGGTTTTTTCCTCGGGGATGTAGTTGCCGATTTTCGATTCGCTCTCATCGCGGGTGCTCGTCCCGGTCCCGCCGGGGCCGGAGGCGGCGAGCGGCCCGTTGGCGCCCACGTTCGCCGATACGCCCGGCTCGCCGCCATTGGCGACCGGCGCGCTGTTCTCCTCAGACTTGTTCTTGATTTCGGTCTCCTTCGAGATCGCGCCTTTGGCGTCGTAGGTGATTTTCTTGGACTCCTCGGTGCTCGTGTTCAAGTGGACATTGACGGTGACCATGAGCCCCGGGATGTAGCGGAACTGCTCGCGCACGCGTTCATCAAACCACGCCTCGGCGGCCTTGATCGCGTCGAGCTGGCCGCCCGGATCGCTGGCGACCTCGGCGTCCAGGTGCGGGCGGCGCGGGACGCCGTCCACGATCACCTTCACGTTGCGGCGCTGCAGCGAGGAGAGGGAGCCCTGCACCACGTCCGCCGCGGCATCTACGAGCTGCGGGGTGCATTTCGCCCCGCCCTCCATCGAGATCGTGACCGTGGCGGATGAGTCGATCCCCCCGACGATGCGCACCTCGCGGTGCGGGTCGAGGATCACCTGCGCGTCGGAGACGTGCGGAAAGTCCCGGATAAGCTGGGCGGCCATCCGGGCCTTGGCCTTGTTCCAGATCTCGTCGTTGCTGCTCTGGGAGGAGAGCGGGTTAATGTTCTTCAGGACGTCATCGAATCCGTCCTTGGCGCTGCGGGGGAGGGCGTGGGAGTACATGAGCCCCGCCAGAGCCTCGACCTTGCGGTCGGCGGGCACGAGCAGCCGATCACCCGACATCGTGTGCTTGATGTTCCGGTTATCCAGCTCCAGGATTACGCGCTGCAGTTCGTCCGGGGAGACCGCCTGCGGGAGCAGCGCCTCCATCTCCGGCTCGCCGGCGTAACGCCCCCACCACACCAGGGTCATGACCATGATGGCCACGAGGGCGGCGGTGAGCATCTTCTGGCTGGGCGTGAGCCCCGCCAATTGCTTCTGTATACGGTCGATCTGCGCTTTGAGCAGGTCCATGATCCAGCCCTCCTTGGCTGAGCGTCACGGTCCAAACGAGCGGCTCGGGCATCCATGCCCGGGCTTCACGGCAGGACTGAGCATCGAGGACTGAGGACTGAGTGAAACGGCGATCTGTCCCCTCAGTCCTCAGTCCTCAGCACTCAGTCCTCAAATGGGCATTCCCTTAATCTCGTCGTACGCGTCCATGAGTTTGGTACGTATAGCGAGGAGCGTCTTGAAAGCCAAGTCTGATTTTTCCATGGCGGTCATTACGCCGTCCACGTCCTCGGTCTTGCCGGTGGCGACGTCGTCCACCGCCTTGCTCGCATCCTGCTGCAGGCGGGAGACCTCGTCGATCCCCTTCTGGAGCGTGTCGGCAAAGCTCGCGCCGCCGGCCGCCCCTGCGGGCTTTATGCCCGCCGAGCCGCTCACCGCGCCCGCCCCGAGGTTGTTGTTAATGCCGTTGATCATGGGAGCAGTTGCTGGTTGCGAAGAGAAGTTGCTAGTTGCTGGTTTCTAGTTGCTGGTAAAGGCAGGGATGCCGAGTCTGCATTCTGTCTTTACCAGCAACCAGCAACCAGCAACCTTCCGATCGCAACTTCCTACGCAATAAGCCTCAGACTCGAATTAAACATCGACTTACTGACCTCCATCATGGTGATGTTCGCCTCGTAGGCGCGGGTGGCTTCGATGGAGTTGACGTACTCGATGGCCGTGTCGATGTTCGGGAATTTCACGTAACCGTCGGCGTCGGCGTCGGGGTGGCCGGGCTCGAATTTCTTGAGCGGGGGCGAGTCGTCCATCCCAATTTGGGAAACATGGACGCCGGGCTTGCTGGCGTCGTCGGCCCTCCCGGGCGAGAACACCACAAATCGCCGACGGTACGGGACCTTCTCGCCTTTTTCGTTGCGCGTGGTGTTGGCGTGGAGGATGTTGCCGGCGATCGTATCGAGCCGCGTGCGCTGCGCCTGCAAGCCGCTGGCGCCCATGTCTAGAATGTCGAACATCTTGGAACCTCTTCTCTGGCTTCCACCCTTGCTGACACGACCGACCGTCCGTTTCCGGTCCCCTCTCCCTCGTACTCGGGGGAGAGGGTTAGGGTGAGGGGCGGAACGTCGAGTTGCGCCGATTCGCATATCAGCGCCTCTTTACGTCCGGCCCCTCACCCCTGCCCTCTCCCCCGAGTACGAGGGAGAGGGGGAATATCGTTCGCTCATCCCACGCGTTCCTTCAGCGCCATATCCATCGCCTGAAACTGCTTTCGGAGCAGTTCGATGATGAAGTTGTGCATCATGCCGTTCTTGGCCTGGTCGGTCATGAGTTGTTCCATCGAACGGTTCGCGCCGTCGTGGAAGAGGATGCCGCGTTCGGGCTGTTCGAGTTCCGCGGTGATGTCTTCGAAGCGGGCGGACCCGGAACTATCACGTTCCTCGACCCGATCCCGGAGCATCTCCTGGAACTTGTCCAGCGACAGATCCTTCTGCCGGTAGTTGGGCACGGAGATATTGACGACGTTCTCCGCGAGCAGTTTCTGGCGGGCCGCGGTGAACTGGAGCATCCGCTCGAGCACCGGTGTACTGCCCTGGTTGAACATCTGGTCGAGAAACATGCCCATGACCTCCCATCAAAACTCATGCCACTCGCGATCGCGCCACAATCGGCAGGACGTGCCGCCTGATTATCAGCCCACCATGCAGCCTGCCGCGCAGCTTCCGCGCGGGATGCGCACTTCCCGCCGCGTGCTCCATTTGCCTACTGCCCTCTGCCTACTGCCTACTTATGCCTCGATCAATTCCCCGTCCTCTTTCCACCGCTTGAGCTTCATGCCCAATGTGCGGACACCGATGCCCAGCGCCCCGGCGGTCTTGATCCGATGCCCCTTGAACTGTTGCAGCGTGCTGAGGATCACCCGCTTTTCGATGTCGGCCAGCGGCTTTCCCGCAAGGTCTTCGACCGAGCCGTTAGACGAGGGACGTGCGTGCAGCCACGGCTCGATGGTCGCGGCGCGCACCACGCCCGGCTCCGATTCCAGCACGCCGGCCCGCTCGATGATGTTCTGCAACTCGCGCACGTTGCCCGGCCAGGGGTAACGCTGCAGCAGGCGCAGCGCCTCAGACTCCACGTGCCGGAAGGGCGTGTTCTCGCGCTTGGATATCTGGTGGAGAAAATGCCGGCACAATTCGTACACGTCCTCCGAGCGCTGCCGCAGGGGAGGCAGCTCGATCGGGACGACGTTCAGGCGGTAAAACAGATCCTGCCGGAATTTCCCTTCCGCCGCGGCGGCTTCCAGATCGCGGTTGGTGGTTGCGATGACACGCACGTCCACTTGCTGGCTGATGCTGCTGCCGACGCGCTCGAATGTGCTCTCCTGCAACACCCGCAACAACTTCGCCTGCAGCGCGGGAGCGATCTCGCTGATCTCATCGAGCAGCAACGACCCGCCATCCGCGAGTTCGAAGCGCCCGCGGCGCATCTTGTCAGCGCCGGTGAACGCGCCGCGCTCGTGGCCGAACAATTCGGACTCGAGCAAATTCTCCGAAAGCGCCGCACAGTTGACGGCCAAAAAGGGCCGCTCGCGCCGCGGCGACGCGTGGTGGATCGCGCGGGCGACGACTTCCTTGCCCGTGCCGCTTTCCCCGTGAATCAGCACCGTCGCACTGCTTTTGGCGACCAACTCGATTTTCGTGCGCACCTCCGCCATCCGCTCGCCCGAGCCGATCAGCGGCCGTGGGGCATTTAATTCCGTCATGACGCGCAGCGCCTGATTCTCACGAATCAGACGGCTGTGCTCGAGCGTGCGGTCCACAAGCAGCTTGATCTCGTCGCCGTCGAAGGGCTTTTGGATGTAGTCATACGCGCCCAGCTTCATCGCCTCGACGGCCGTTGCCACCGTGGCGAAGGCGGTCATCAGGACCACCGGCATGTCCGGCCGCAGGCGCTTGGCCTCGGCGAGCAGTTCGATGCCGGTAAGCTTGGGCATCTTGAGGTCGGTGATGAGCAGATCGAACCGCCCCGGCCCCGCGAGCCGCGCCGCGGCCGCAGCGCCGTCGCCTGCGGCAACGACTTCGTGCCCATCGCGCACCAGCGTCGCCGCCAGCGATTCCCGCATCATTTCCTGATCGTCGGCGACGAGGATTTTTGCCATTTTGACTCCATTACTGGTTGCTGGTTACTGGTTGCTAATTGCTGGTGAAGGCAGAAAAGGCGTCTTTTCCTTCACCAGCAACTAGCAACCAGTAACCAGCAACTACCCCCTCAAATCCTAATTTCAAACCGCGCCCCGGCGCCCGGTACGTTGGCGGCGAGGATCGTGCCGTCGTGGGCTTCTACGACTCTGTGAACGATCGCCAGGCCCAGTCCCGTCCCCTTTGCCTTCGTCGTGAAGAACGGGTTAAAGATCCGATCGAGGATCGCCGGCGGGATACCCGGCCCCGAATCGGTGACGGCCAGATGGAACTGCCGGGCCTCCGATTCCGCGAGCGGCGGCGTGTACCGCACCGTTACCTGGCCGCCGCCATCGGCCTGCTCCGCCGCCTCGGCGGCGTTGAGCAAAAGATTGAGGATCGCTTGCCCCAGCAACAGCGGGTCGGCCGTGACTGGCATGGCGTCCGGGCCTTCGACCACGCACCGTGTGGAACGTGCTTCGAACGCCGGCCCGGCGTATTCGACCGCCTGCCGCACCGCGTCGGCCAAGTCCATCGCGGCCGGGTGTACGTTGATCTCGCGCGTGAATTGCAGCACCTGCCCGACGAGACCTTCCAGCCGTTTCACACCGCCGGATATTTTGCGGACCAGCTCGAGCGAATCGCTGCGGTCCGCAACGTCCTTCGCCAGCAGCGAAGCATAAAGCTGTATGCCGCCCAGCGGGTTGCGGATCTCATGGGCCATTCCGGCGGCCATCTCGCCCAGCGCCGCCAGCCGGTTCTTGCGCTCCAGCAAACGGTTCTTTTCGCTCAGCTCCTTGCGCAACGTCTGGACGGTGCGGGTGAGCTGGTCGTGCGACTGTTGCAGGCGCTCGGTGATGTCGCTGTACGCCAGGATGATCCGCCCCAGCTCGTCAATCCGCCGGGCGTAGTCGGACCCCCCGGCGGGTACTTCCGCCGTCGCACGGGGGGCGAGCATGGTTGTTGATCCGTTCATACTCTTTGCTCCCCTCTCCCTCCCAGGGAGAGGGTTAGGGTGCGGGGGCACCGCTCAACGTACACATTGCGCCGCTGTCAAATCAGCGCTTCGACTTCCTAAGTTTCACGAAACAAT
>JAQGHP010000102.1 GCA_028288775.1 Phycisphaerales bacterium
CAATCCTGTGAAAAAACCTCTTCGGGTAACCACAGGAGGCGGAGTCATCCGCAAGCGCCGGCGCTTGCGAAGTTCGACGATGACGCCCGACTCAAGAAAAGCTGGCAGGAGTTTATGCCGGGGAAAGCCGGTCGGCGAGTAAGAATTGCCGCGAACGAATGGGAAACGCAGTTGCCAGTGTGAAAGAACTTTTAGGAACGACGAAAATATCGCCGCTATTTCGGTCCTATGCCTTGCCCACGCACCTAAACCCAAGGCATCTCCCCTTCGCCTCCGGCGCGCGCCCCCGGCGATAGGAGGAGCGGCACAGGAACGCCGGGCCAACCCAGCTTCCGCCGCGTTCACTGCGGATGGCGGAGGAGTTTTTGTTGACGGCGTTCGGCAGCGTCGCTTGCGGCGCCTTGTAAAACTCGGGCGCGTACCAATCGCGGCACCATTGCCACACGTTGCCGGCCATGTGGCGCACGCCGAATGGCGACACGCCCAGGTCCGTGTTGACGGACGCCATCGGGAGGGTGTCGGGGCGATATTTAATTCCGGGCGTGTGCCGTGCGAATTGCGCCAGCCAGGGCTCGGCGGGCCCGTCGCCCCAAGGGAATTCCCGGGGCAAAGGACCTCGGGCGGCGTATTCCCACTGCGCTTCGCTGGGGAGGAAACAATTCTCTGGATGTCCGGCGCGGTCGGCGGAATAGTTCAGCCAGTCGCCTCGGTTGGCCCACAGCGAGTAGGCGTTCGCGCCGTACCACGAGACGAGGATCATCGGCAATCGCTCGGTGCCGCGCAGGGGCGACCAATCGCCCTGCTCATCCTGCCGAACGAGTTCATGCTCCTGCCGCTTGTCATCGGGCGTCAGCACGAACCACTCCCGCAACACCGCCGGGGCGACTGGCCCGATCGAGTTAAGGAATCGGCAGTACGCCGCGACCGACACCGTCTCCTGGTCCATCAGGAATGCGCCAAGTTCCGAGCGATGGACGGGCGCTTCATCGGCAAAGCGATCGTCCCCCGAGCCGATCTCGACCTCGGCAGCCGGGATTTGAACGCAGACCATTCCGTCAGTGCGCCGCCGGAAGGTCGGCAGATTCTGCGAATTTTTCCCAAGCTTTTCGTACAGCGGTTCCGCGGCGTACTCGTCGGGCGCGGCCTTGCCGCTCAATTGCGTGAAAAGATTGATGTCGCGCGCCGGGGCGATGGTCGTATATCCAAACCTCGAGCGACCCCGGACGTGCCCCGATCCCTGTTGAAGATAAACCAGCTCCGCGAGATCGCGCAAGCGGATCTGGTCGCGGGTGAAGACGACTTTGTAAGCGGGGTTGGGCGCATCACCCGGCAGCGCGACGTCAAACTCGTTCTCGATCTCCATAAAAAGTTCGACGAGATCGAGACTATCGCAGTGCAGATCTTGAATGATGCGCAGGCCCGGATGCACTTCCGCCCGCCGAATCCCCAGTTGCTCCGAGGCAATATCGCAAACCCGGGCCTCGATTTCGGGTTGCGAAACCCATCCAGTCGGAGTGTGCGACATGACTGCCTCCCTTTCCAGCGAGGTAGCGCGATTCCGTCTCAGGCGGCCTTGAATGCCCCGGCATTCAGATATGCGCGCACGTCTTCGGTGCCGACCACGTCATCAGCCGCGACGTCGGCGGGCGAGAGCATCATGGTGTTGACGAAGCGCGTCTGCGTGGACTTCGGGTCAACTACGATCGACTTGTGCAGCACGCCGAGCATGCCGCGCTCGGCGCGATCCACGGGCGTGCAACTGTTGTTGATCATCACGATGCGGTAATGCCTGCGGTCGAACGGCGTCAGTTCGGTCGCGTATGCGTCGAGAAGCGAACGCCCTTCGCCGAAGGTGGGATTGAAGCGGTCGAGGAACTCCCTGGGTTGCAGGCCCCTGTCGAACGCGCACCGCGTGTAATCGATCAGGAATAGCCGGCTTGTTATCTCCGACGGCTCGTATCCCAGCATAAGGATCGACTCATCAGGCGCGCCGTCGAGGTGGGCCTCGGCCGATACTTTCTGGTCGAACCGGCCCATCGACCGCAGGAGCAGCCGTCGGGAAAAGCGGCGGTCGTATGCATGATCAAGGGCCGCGGCGAATCCGATGTGCATGGACCGGAACTGTATCGGCGTCAGGTCCGCGCCGAGGTCCGCGATCGCAAAGCCGGGTTGCGAGAGATCGGTGCGAAATACGCGTGCGGCCGTCGCGTCCAGGAGATCGAGCAGGGTGTGCGGGGCGTTCCGAAGGTCGGCGGGGTTCATGAGCATGGGAGTTGTCCGCCAAGTATAGGGCGTTCGAGGCGATGTGAAATGCGGCAAGGTCGAAAAAGCGGGCCGGGGATAATCGTAAGATTCGCAAGTATGAACAAAGGCCGCAGGAGCCGGCGTTTCACCGGCCCTCGCGGCCCTGGGAAGTTTATAGTGAAGGCGGGACCTATGATCCGGAAGGCCCGACCGTCAGCGTGACCGGCTTGCCGTCCACGGCGAACTTGGACCGCAGCTCGAAGCCGCCGGGGGTGGCGTGGTGTTCGAAGGTGCCGCCGCCAGCGGGGTCTTTGATGGTCTTGAGGGCGTCGGGCCCGCCTTCCTGCACCGCGACGGCGGCGCGGAGCATGGCAATGCGCACCTCGGCGGACATGTGCTTGTCGTACACCTTCGCGAAGTCCGGCAGCATCATCTTGCCCCACGGGTCGGTGGCGAATTGCTTGAAGAGCGCTTCGGCGCGGGGATGGAATTGATCGGGCGGGAGATCGAAGAGCGGGACTATCTGCTCATAATACGGGCGGCTGGCCTCGAGGCGCTTGATGACGTTTTGCACGTCGTCGCCGCCGGATTTGACGAGTTCTTGAAAGGTCGGCGTCCCCTCGCCTGCGCCGATAATCCCCCCGATGCGGTCCTGCCAGTTCTCACCGGGCTTGACGTGCTTGAGCTGGTCGATCACCCAGTCGAGCCCGAACTGCCGCTCAATCTTCACCGCCGATTCCTTCAGCGACCCGCCCGGGGGCAACTGGCTCAGGCGATTGGAGAAGGTCTGAAGCGCGGGACTCTTCATGCCGGACAAATTGGACGCGGCGACTTTGATGGCCATCTGTTCGATGGCATCCTGCACCAGGATCGCGATGAGTGTGGCGTCCTGCCCGCCGTGGCGGGCGAGCGTGAGGGCGTCGGCCAGATCCTCAACTGCCGCGGCGGCGTCGCCCTCCTGAAACTCGGCGCGGGCACGAAGACATGCGAGGCGCGACAGATCGCGCGCCTTGGCCAAATGCGGCAGAAGCAGCATCGGCCCGTCTTCATAGTGCAGGCCCCAGTCGCATTCGCGGACCGCCGCACCCCGGTGAAGCTGCTTGAGGCTGTTTGCGCTGGAGTTGATGAGGGCCATCGCCGCGGGATCGAGGTCGCCGGTCGTGACGTTATCGACGAGGGCGCGCTGCTTTTCGTCCATGCCCGGCAGCACCGCGAACGCCTGCCAGTACTGAATCGCCGCGTTGGGCGCGGCATGCCGCGCCTCCGGCTGGGTAGCGCCGGGATCCGTCGGCGGCGCGGCGGCTGCCGCAGGCACGGCGGCGCAGCCAAGGGCGGCGGCGATTAGAACCGAAGCAAGGGCGCGGAATCTCCGCGAGTGAATCGAACCAGTCATCTGGGGTCTCCTGCAAAAGGGGTTATTTGATCAAAGACTACGGACTTCCATCATCGAACGACCGTGCGAAGGCGCGAATTTCACGCGCCGTGCCGGGCGGCAGCGACCGGGCCGCGTCTGCGTTCATCAGGGAATCCAACTGGTCGGGCGGACCGGCGACCGCCCGCGTATACGCGGCCAGCGTGGCGAACGGATGGCCGGGCTCTTGCTGCCTCACGACCGTTGTGCCGGGTTCGACGGCCGGGTGCGTCTTTATCACGGACCCGGGCCGCGGGTGATGGAACCAGGCGAACGAAACGGCCGCACACGCCGCCGCGGCGAGCGCACCCGCCAATACCCATCGCGCCGGCCGGCGGATGCGAAGGTCCGCACGATCGACTTGCCGCTCGGCGTCGATGGCCCGCGCGATCTGCGCCCGCAGGCTTTCGGGCAACGCCGGCGAGTACGATTCGAGCTCCAGTTCCAGCGGGTCGCGCTCGGGATTCATGCGACGCTCTCCTTGCTGCGCATTTCCGCACGCAGCTTCTCCAGGGCATAACGGTAACGCGAGGCGGCGGTGTGCGGCGATATCTCCAGCGCCGCCGCGATCTGCTCGAACGTCAGCCGGCCCCAGACTTTCATGGCCAATACCTCGCGCTGGGCCGACGGCAACTGCATGATGCCCTGCTCGATCTCCTTCATTCGCTGATCCTGCTCGGGCCGCCACGAAACCCAGCCGCCCGAGCCTTCGTTGCGGGCCACGACGCATTCGCGCTGTCGCCGCCGGCGATTGCCGCGGTGCAGATCGAGGGCGCACCGCTTCAGGCACGCGTAGAGGTACGCTTGCGGGTCCATCACCCCTTGTCGCGACCGCCAGAAGCGGAGGAACGCCTCTTGTACGATGTCCGCGGCGTCGGAGGGCGTGGGCGCCCATTGGCGGGCGAGCAGCAGGAGCGTTCCGCCGTGCCGGTCGAGCCATTGGGTCCAGTCGTCCGTGTCCGCCATGTTCCGCTTCCGCTCCGGGCTGTGCCGCCGTGATAAAGACGCCGGGGGGTGCGCATTTGTCTAAGGCGGGCGCAATTCCCTTTCCAAGGCGCTCTACGAAAGGAAGGACGGAGCGAACGGAAGGGCGAACAAAGAGATTCAGAAGATCGCCGACGGGAACTATCTAACCCGACGTGACCGGCATATCATCGTGGGCACTGGATCCCCGGGCGGCAGCGGCGAAGTGTGGTGTTGCGGCCCGTGGGACTCGTGGAGAAAACACTTATGGCGGAAGAAAATGTCGTTGTAGCCAAAGCCCCCCGCCCCGCCGTCACGGAGGATTATTCGGAGGAGATCGTCCGCTTCGTGAAAAAGCGGCCGGAGGATCGCGTCACCTGCAAGAAGGTTTCGGGGAACAATTACCGCTGCAACTGGTGGTCGCCCGCCAGCGACACGAAATACGACAATCCCGCAATGACCGGAATGATGGTCACGACGCACGTCGTGCGGCTCAGCCGTTTCCTGACCGTCACCAAAAGCAGCGAGGGTTTGATCGTCAACGACTGGGCCCCGACCCCGCCCCCCGAACTTGTCGGCGGATGAACGGCCCGCCAACGATCGGCGACTCCAAGCCGCCGTCCCGAGCGCCGGGCGAGGGCGCTTGCAGGGAAGAGCGCATGGGGCCATCGGGATCATCGTGATGCTGACCAACGGCTGCAGGTGCCGCGGGATCGACTACCGACCCGGCGACGAGGCCAGGCCCGGCATCTCGCACCTGGGCGTCGAATGCGTCGACCACCCGGTACTGCTGGTGGCGATTTCCTGGTAGTGTCCTAATTTGAAATTTCATCGGGCTAAATAGTCCGCTTATCCCCGTTGGCAGCCCCAGCGGGGATTTTCGTTTCGGTTCCACATTCCGGGCATCGCTCGGGCGTGGCGCGGAGGTCGTAGCCGCAGGTGGGGCAGCTTCCCTTTTGACGCGCCCGTCCTTCCTTTACCGAACGCAGCGCACGGACAGCCGGCCAGCATGCGAAAATTGCGACGAGGTAGAGCAGCGATATGTCGTAGCCGCTTGCTTTATAGCTGATGCCCGCAGTGGTAATTCTCTGAGAACCACTCCGCTTATATGGCGCAATCGTAAACAAGTGCTTGAGCACAATCGAGATCGAAGGCGGCGTTGGTCGATCGGAGTTATCGGCGTTTTCCCATACCGGATCGCGCCTCTTGCGGTCCAGAAAGTCGGCGAGCCGAGTACCCGATGTTCCTGAAAGCCCCAAGCCGCACTGACGAGAATTTCCGTTGAGACCAAACCGCCATGAATTTCCAATGTCGTACTCTTCGACACGTCCGGGCCGTCAAAAGTATCTACCGTGCGAGTCCAACTCTCACGTATCCAGTAACTACGCATCAACAGAACCAGAGTCGCCACGCACAGCAGCAACGACAGCGCGGACAGGAGCGTGAAGAGGCGGCGGCGCATGGGGGAATGATACCGCAGAGGGGGGCAATCTAAGGGGTCGGGAGTCTACGAATGATGGATAACGCATCAAAGACTCCCGACCCCTTAGAATTTCCCCCTTAGAATTTCCCCCCCTTAGAATTTCCTTAGAATTTCCCGGTGATTGCGCCGTCTTGTACTTTGGCTTTTTGCGTGCTGGCATGTCTTCCCCCTCGTTCGATGTGATGCCACAGGAGCCCCGTGGCCTGTCTTCGGCCAATAGCGCATTCAAATGCTTGTGTCAAAAGGAATTATATCGAGGTAATCGGGCGGTAGAGGATCGGAAGGCCCTTATAACGCTGAGACCGGATACAATCTTGGTTCGTGCAAAGCGCAACAAATAAAGGTGCTCATTTATGCCAATGTTAGACATGAATCTGGTTGCCAAGATTTGGCTTGAAGCGTTCAAATTTCGGCCACTGACGACGGTTGTAGGCACGCTATGCGGTGTTGTCCTGGCGGCAGGCGCTGCGTATTACATTTCTTCGCAGGACCAACGGGCGAGAGATTCGTCGAGCGTTGCCAGCGTGACGTACCAAAAGCAGGTCGAGAATCTTCAGCAGACGGAAACGAACGTCAGGGAGTTGCTCGCGTTCGTGGAGAATGAGAAGAAAAAGTTACAGGATTCAGAAAAGGTGTTGGGGGAGATGAAAGCGGAGCATGATCGGCTTTCCCCGATTGTTGAAACGGATCGGAAAACGGTCGATGCGGTGCTTAATGTACAAGCCGCTCAGCAAGCGCGCGGCGTGTGGCGCGAGCGCGGGATCGGTTGCGTGTTTGGCGTTGGTGGGTCTTTGATCGCCTCATTTATTTTTGCCGTGATGGGAATTGTGTACCGCAAAGCGAGGAATCGGAACAAGTCATCTGCCGCGGTTGAAGTGGTGGGAGCGGCTCGCGTCTGATACCCGGCGAATTCCAAAGGGGTCGGGAGTCTTTGATGTGCCATCCCGCCATTCAAAGACTCCCGACCCCTTAGAATTTCCCCCGACCCCTTAGAATTTCCCCCCTTAGAATCTCCCCAACATGTTCTGAACCAACGCCGTGAACGAGGCAGGTTGATTGGCGGGCAGGATTACCACCTCACCTGCCGTGACCCGCCATTGTCGCCTTTGCAACCGCCGCCGCTGAGTCCCGAGCGAACCGCCGCTGAAATCTCCGCGTCAGCGGGTAACCCAACCGGGCAAGGACATGGTGTGGCCGGGAGAACGCGAGGATGTCGTACCACACGCCGCCGTTTGTCTGGTCCCACTCAATCTGGAACCGCTCCTCTCCGCTTTCGGCATGGCCGGGTAGTGTGCCATAAGCAAACCCCCATCGCCTGACCGGCCCCCGCGATTCATCCACGATGTATACGACTCGGCAAGCGTTCAGCCACCAGAGGCCCAGAATCCTCGCCAAAACCGCCACCGGCGTTCCCACCCTGATTACTGGGTCCGACGACCACGCCTCGACCCATCCCAGCCGAAAATGATCCCATCGTCCCAGAGCCGTCGTCGCCAAAGTGAAAACCTCCTCCCCCTCACCCAGCCGTACGCGGGTGTGGTCCACGACGTAGGCGGCTGGTGGCGTGGTTGCCGTCGCTCCGATGGCCGCGTAGGTCAGCTTGAGCTTCGCCTGATCGGACAGAAACGTGCGGATGAGTTCCGGTGAAGGTTTTCGCAGTGAAGGCATCGGCCGCTAGAATATCTGTTCTCAGCTTTGCCTTCGCCAATGCTGACTAAAATTGATGAACGGCAGTTGGCTGGTGAACCGAGTCGTCAATGGAAGATCGTTCTGAACGACGTATTCGAGAAGAGGGTCAGCCATCTTCGGTTTCGGGGCTTGTGATGATCTTTCGCCTCTCACAAAAGCTGAACGACAAGATCAAAGCCGGGGCTTTGGCCGCTCGGCCGTTGAACGAGAACTCGTTTGCGGACTGGTCGGCCCACTTGTTTGTCGCAGATCGAACCCAGTACATCCTCCTGAGCAACACGAAGTCGCTCTACTCGACCGTGATGTACGCCAAAGGTGTTACGAACGACAGCCGCTTCATCGACCGAGCATTCGGCGGCATTCGGGAGTTCATGGAGCAGGACGGGCAGGCGTTTGTATACCACCGGTTCATCGCCCCCGCATCCGGAGAAGTTCGTTTCGCAAAGGCACTGGATCGCAGCGTCACGGGGTCGATGAACGACCTCGTCTTTAACGCCACCATTTGCCTGACCGAAGGCGAGCTTTCGCCGTTCGACGTGGGGTTCAAGCTCAACGAAACCCCTTTCTCGTCGCTGGAATACAGCAGCCCACGCGAGGTTTTCACGCTGATGGCGACTTCGGTGCCTCTTCGCCAGCGTGCGGCAAACGTCGATCACGGGGATGAACCGCCAAGCGCGTCATGATCGGGCGCAGCGGCTGCACAATTCAGCGGCGAACGAGAAAGGAAAAGGGGGGAGGGGAAAAAGGGGTCACAAGCAAATATGGCAAGGAACCAAAAGAAAGGCGAAAAGGGTGAAGTGCATCAATTCGCCGGTCTCAACGGGCCAGTGGAAAGGCCACATCGTTCGGACCCGATTCACACGAAATTGCCGTAAGCACCCATAGCAGATAGCGTTATAAGAAATTTCGCACTGTGACATTCGCCCTGTTTCCGTAAGCTGCTGCCGGGGCTGTTGTTATGGTGTATTTAGCAAGGAAATGCAACGAAAAACACTGAATCTGAGACAAAGTGCGACATTCCGAGACATGCGGCGGGCGGGGTGGCCCGGGGGCGGAAGGAGGGGGCCTGCCTTTCGTTCGGGACCGTGGTATTTTTATCAAATTCGTTGTGAAAAGTGCCTTTAAATCGGTCAAAATCGGTCAGAATCGGTCAAAACGGGTGACCGAACCCCCGCCGCGGGGTCGAAAACGCTGTGCGGCGGCGCGCATCGCGCGGGGGTCGGGCGGGGAATCGGTCAGGGACGTTGGGCGGAGGTGCGCGCGGGGGTCGGCGGGGCCGATGCCCCCCGAAAAAACCATTCACAATCATTCAAATCATTCAGAAATGGCGATGGCGCTATGGAAAACGGGGGTGGCGGCGAGGGGCGTGAATGATGGGGATGGGATTTCGGGGTCGTCCCGATGCAGGACCAGTGCCCCCTACTTCCGCGGCTGGGAGAGGCTGGCGATCATGACGACCAGCTCGGCGGCCTCGCCGGGTTTGGTGAGGTGGTGTTGGAGGACAGCCGACGCCGCCCGTCTGCGCTGCGAAGGCAGTTTACGCGCCGCGAAGCGCCGTCAATGAAAAAACCCCGGCAATCCGGGGTTTAGTCTACGATGGCCCGGCCGCAGGGTTGCGGCGAAACCACTTCATGGGCCCGACAAGATTCGAACTTGTGACCTCGTCCTTATCAGCGTCCAATTTTTCTCTTGACAGGGGTCCGAATATCCACCGTAAGTCGTTGGTAAATAGGCGAAGACGATCGTAAGCAGTGGGACCCTTATTTTTCCCGAGTTTGGCAAATCCTCACGGAATAGGAGTCAGAATAAGAGTCACCGCACCAGCTTCGGCACAACGCAACGACCCAGCTCCGCAACGAGTGCGGGATCGAGGTCGCCCGGATCATTCTCGGCCACCGCTCCGCCGCGGTCACGGAAATCTGCGCCGAGCTGGACGACGAGAAGGCCAGGAAGGTCATGCGGAGGATCGGTTGATTTCGCAGACGGGCAATGGGGATCTGCGTGGCTCATTTGTCGGATAAAGGCCGTAATCACGGAAGGCGGGAACGGACGTCAAGACGCATGAAATTGAAAGGCGGTGGCGGCCCACTTTGGTGAGGGTCCACTTTTTCGAGGGTTCGACTCCCCTTGGGGGTACTTGACCCACGCGAAAGCGTGGGTTCTTTTTTTTCCGTAAAAACCGACAGTAAAATGTTTTATGGCTCTCGATTTGGTTTGGCCCGCGGCACCCGAATTTGAATTTCGGGGAGAATTTCGGGGAGCAAAAACTTGGGGAGGAGAGCCTCCGTCCCGATGCCGCCGGCCGGTGCTGCTCCTCCCCGCTCGTGAACCGCATCCCGCGCTCGCAGTCAGCTACTTGCCGAAAAAATGCAGGCATGCATTCACGCACGGCGTTTTCCGTTTGCTCCGGTTCGAGGCAGCAGGTCCCACACGCTGCCTCGCCGCGTTGTCAATGCGGCCACAGCCGCCATCAGCCCGGCCAGCGCCTCAGCACTTTCTTATACCCTCCCTCGGGCAGACAAGTGGACCAAGAGGGCCATGGCGCTCCGAACACGTTGCGACCGGACCATCTGTTTCGCGTACCCCCTTCGCACGACTTGCGACTCGACGTACGCCAACCCCCGGACGATCGGCACCGTGCGGAAATCGCTGCCGACGTCAGATCCCCTTGGGCGCGGCGCGGGGACTGTGCGTGTGCGAAGGCCGACAGGCCCACCCCCCCTGCCCTGCTCGAGGACGTGCTGGGCGGTGTACGGATTGAGGCTCGCTGACGATCTCGTTAAACCCGAGAGTCGGTCGCATGAATTTGGCAAAGTGCGGGGTGTTGCACGGCCCGGGATCGGGCATTTCCAGTGCGGTGCAGAGGCCCCCCGGTTAGACGTTGACTGTCAAATGTTGACGGGACCCGCGAGCCAGTCGTCGCCGGTCAGTTCAAAAAGCGCTATGCGCCCGGGGTCCAGGTCGAGCCGATAACGGCCCGCCCCGCTTCCCGGTCGAATCGCTTTGTTGAGGCCCGGGGGGATCACCCGCTTCAGGCGCCAACGCAGTTGAACGATCGATTTCTCGTTCCGGCCGTTGCTGAGGAGGTCCCAGCTGACTTCCCGCCTCGTCTTGGCGCGTTGCACCAGCTGCGAGAGCAGTTCCCACAGAAGTGGGCAACGGTCCCACGCGGCCGGGACCAGTTCCCCTTCCCAGTAGATTTGGCGCACGCCGTTGCCCTGCACGAGGACCAGGTCCTTCTCCAGGCGGGCGCGGTCGATTTGTTCGTCCAAGCCTTCCTCGTCGCAGTCGGGGTGCGTCACCGGACGCGTCGGCGCCCGCGCCGCCGGGTCGGTCGTCGCGGTTTGCCGGTCCAGCCAGCGGCAATCCACGTCGCTCATCACGCCCAGTTCGCGGGCCAGTTGGATGACGGCCTTCCGCTGGGACACCTGCCGCAGGTGCATCCACATTGCGACCGTGCCGCGGAAGTGCCGGAAACAGGCCCAAAGCGGATGTTCGGCCGCCGCTTCCTCGTCCCCTCCCCGGGACGGCCGCGCCCCGGCCGCGTGGGCCGCGGCGAGCAGGCCGCGGCGCTCTTCGTCGCTCAGCCGCTCCCAGAGCAGCAGCGCGGACGACCGGTGGTTCACGCGGAGAAGGGCTTCGCGGAACTTATCATTGATTCTTTCCTGCACAGGGCGCGGCGGGTGTACGGGGCCGCGCATTTTCGGGGGTGCCGCCTTTGCCATGGTTCCACCTCCAAACGGACGGGGTTCCTTCCAATCGCTCGCTCCCACACGCCAGGGACGATCCGGGGCAAGTAAGAATGATTTCATTGTCTTAGCACACGAAACACGTTAACACCATTTTCGTTGAATCGGCGACCGCATTGCCCTTGACTTCGTTGGAGAGCCGGGGACGGCGCGGACCCTGGCGGCGCGCAGGCGGTCTGTCTCCCGCAAGCAAATCGCTCCCAAAATTAGACTTTCTGAACGGCTTCCGCCGACGGGAAGTGCGGGCTCGGCGTTTCGGGGAATGATGACGCGGGACCGGTAACTGCAGGCTCGTGGTGTTGGTCGAATTTACCGTTGCGACGCCGACCGCCCCGTTTCGGTGGCGGAACCTTTGCTGTCCCGGCCCACCCCGGCCCGGCGACCTTTGGTAGCAGCTCCGTCAACCGCGCCGCATGTCCGTTCCGGCGGTCAGTCCCGCTAAATAACTCGCCTTGAATCAGAAAGTGGCCTGGTCCAAGATAGTTGATCGGTGCTCCTCGGTGACTCAGACGTTTTCGTTCGAGAGTCACAGCTCTAGCTGCCTTCAATGCAAGCGCTACTGCAGCCGTGGCTCGAACTCGACGCAGAGAGCATTTGTGGCGGCGCCCCGACCGATACGTCGCGTCGTAATTTCGACCGAACGCGCCAGACCGGGCCGAGCATGGGAAACTGCAGGCGATCCCGTGGAAGTACTCTTTCCGTCGGGGGGCATGACGCGGTCGATCATCGCCACACGGCTTGTTATCTTCCCGGTAATGAACGATGTATTTCTAAAAGACACTCGAGCGCTGCCACGTCGCCGATTCTTGGATCCCTCGGCCCGTCCCAGACGTGATCCCGACGGATTCCATGATGAGAATCAACCCGCATTCACGATCGAAGAGGTGCTCGGCCTTGAAGTTGCCTTGGTCACCGCGCCTCCGTGGACCGGCAAGTCGTTCGTCGCCCGCCAGCTTGAGGCATTCCTCCGGATTCAGGCTAAAAAGCCCGCCACGCACCTCGAATTTGGTGCGTTCTTCCACCTGACCAGTTTCGAACGGCACCACGGCGGTTTGGGTTTGGTGCCCGCATGGTGGAAGCAATGGAAAGAGTTGGGCGGTCCGGGATGTTGGATCCTTGACGCAGTCGATGAGGACGAGCGCCTCCATCACGGAGGCGCGCAACAAGCACTGGACGAGGTTGAACAGTTGGAACCGGAGCAGCGGGCGCGCCTGCACCTCCTGCTCTTCGCGCGCACGAACGAAATTCCCCGGAAAATCGTCGAGCGCCTGCAGGTCATTTACGGCGAATGGGACGCCGATCTGGGGCGAGGTCTGCGTAGGCTCCAACTCGCACCATTCGATGCCCGTGGCGCGAGGGAATTTCTCGGCAATGCCGAGGAGTTCCGGCGAGTCTCGTCATTAATCCGGCAAAATCGACTCCAAAGCATTGCGGGATACCCGTCTGTTCTCGACCGCCTCCGGCACTACGTACCAGAAGCGCACGTCACCGATGTACGGGTCTGGCGGGACGTCCTGCTGGAGTTGATCCGAGATAAACGCATCGACGATCCGCTCACGCCAGACGTGGTGACGCTCGAACTGCAGCTGCGGGCGGCGGCGTGGCTCGCCGTCGTCTTAACATTCGGCGACAGTAATGAGATGGACGACGGCTTTGGCACCTCCGGGTTTCCCGGGTTGGACCGACTCGTCCCATCCGATCACGCCGAATCGCGAGATCTGAACCGAGCCGCCCGGGTCGTTTTGAAATCGACGATCTTCCGGCGAACGACATCGGGCTATCGCTTCGCACAGCACCACGTACAAGAGTGGCTCACCGCGTTCGGCCTGGCAAGTTTTTCGCTGACACAGCTACGTCCGTTGATGGCCGGCGACTCCGGAGCCATCGCCGAGCAACACACCAGCATCGCCGGGTTGCTCGTCAAAACCACCGAGCATGAAGGTGTGCGGCAGTGGATTATCCGCCAGTTCGGGGGCATCCCGCCGCGATCCGATGCCGCCCCATTACAGTTCGCCGAGGCACTTTTCGCATTAGATCGTTTGCAGGCAATTTCACGGGCGACACCGTGGGGTCTCTCGACCTGGCAAGTCCAAGATCTGTCCTGGCTTGATGCGCCGGGAATGGGAACGGCGCTCGCGTCCCGCTTGGCCGATGACACGCTCGCACCGACCGAGCGGGACTTGATCGTCGACGTCGCGCGTGCCATCGGCGCGACGGAGGCCGTGGCGCCGGCGCTGGATGTTGCACGCAATCCCTGTGCTGAAGACCGCCTCCGTGTCAGCGCCGCATTCCTCGTGCTGGACCTTGGCGCGCCCGAGCAGCAGCTGCAACTCGGCAGCTACGTGGCAACATGGGCGCCCGCCACGGCAGAACAACGGGGTATGAAGGCGGATGTCATCCGCTGGCTTTATCACCGGCGGCGTTGGACGTTCGACGAGGCGGCTCGGCATGCTCCTCCCGCCGATGGCCGCACGGCGGTCTTGCACCACCAACTTGAGGAGGAGATGGCGTTGGCGAATGCGCGCGAAATCCTGCGGCAACTTGATGTCGAGAATTTCCTCAGCGAGCACGTTGGAACTAAACAAGGCAAACGGCACTATCACGCCGGGCGGTTGGTGCTTCGCGCCATCGGCCTGATGGCGAAACAAGCGGAACTGTCGGAAGCGGACTACGAGCTGCTTCTCCCGGTAGCACTGTCGCTCGGGCGTAAAGAGTGGAGGGGCATGGAGCGTCCGGAACTGAACTCTGTATTCCGCCGCAACGTGTCAGCGCGCCGGAAACTCGTCACAGCGGGATTCGGCTTACCCGATAGCGTGTCCAATGGCCGCCACGCGCCTTGGCGGTGGGCGCTGCTGCCGGAGGATTCGCTCTGGTTGGTCGATTTGGCAGAGCGAGACGGGCTCAGCCGGCCTTGGCTGTGGGATTGGGTGATTCAGTTGGCTACCCAAGGCGGCATTAGCCCGGAGTTGGACGCCGAGGTCCGCGCGCGTGTTATGGCAATGAATGAAGCATTGTGGCAGCGGCACGCCGCCGCGCGCCGCGCGGCGGACGAACAGATGGCCGAGTATGAAAAGGAGGATCAAGCCTATCGGAGCGAGCGTGAGGCAAATTCGTTCGCCTTGGAAGACTTGGTGCGGGCTACTCTGTCGAGCGCCGATGGGTCCCTTCATGAGAAAGCGGTGCGGCTCTCGTGGATCGCCTTATCCAAGCCGACGTTCCGACCCAGTAACGTGACGGGGTCGTGGGACGAGCTGCCCAAGGACCTCCGGGGGCAAGTGCTCGACCTGTGTGAACGGGCGCTGGCCGAGTGCGAGCCGACGAAGGTTCCCGCGGGGAATTCCTACCCGGCGGGTGTAATGTACGAGCCTTTCTGCTTTGCGCGGGTGCTGGCGGAACGAGCCGACCATTACACGCTTGATGCGGAGCAAGTGCGAAAATGGCTTCCCGCCTGCCTGGCGTTCTATGAGGACGTCGGGGCAGGCGTGCTTGCACGATGCGCGGCTGCCGATCCCCGGGGAACGGAAAAGGCAATTCTCGCCGAAGTGGCGCGGCGCCTTTCGGCCGAGGCCGGCGGCCCATACTTCATGCAACAACTGCCCGCGGAACTTTGGTCGCCGTCCTTCGGCAGCCACATCGCAAGGCTGGTTGCCGACGGGCGCGGAACAATCGACGGTCGGAGTCTGTTGCTAAGTGTGTTGATGGCGAGATCGCCCGATTTAGCGCTGCCACTGTTGCGGGAATGGGTGACGGCGAGCGACCCGGACACGAAACCGCAGAACGCGCGTCGTTACGCGGCGCTCAACCTCCTTCTCGGATCGGAGCCACATGCGGCCTGGGGGACCGTGGTTGCGGAAGTGCAGGCCCGCGGGACAGCGGCCCTACTACGGCTGACCGCGCTAGTCGATCGACATCCCCCCCAAATGAACCTGGCGGGGTGGAGCGCTCAATTGCTGGCGGATCTGGCGGGGCTTCTATACGACCACTTTCCGCCAGACCAGGATCCCGCGCAAGAACCCGGCGAATCGAGGCAGGTTACCACGGAGGACGAGTTTCGAAGGCTCCGGGATCGCGTTCCCCAATTGCTCCTGTCCCGAGCGACGCCCGAGGATCGCGGGGCCGTCGAGCGGTTGGCCGCAAAATATCCCGCGGTGAACCGCTGGTACGCCCACGTCCGGGGCCAGCAAGCGGCGGTGGAGCTGCTTCAGCAACTGGAGCCAACGTCATTCGATGGCTCGGCAGGGAGGATACCTGTCGGCGAGGTGGTGAAGCTCTTAGACGACGGCGTGTACCGCCTCATAAGGAGTGCCGATGACCTGCAGGCCGTTCTCGCCGAGGAGATCGACGCGATTGCGGAAGACGCAAAGCTGCACCTCGCGCTGCTGTATGCGCCGCGCAAAGGTCGGAGGCCGAAGCGCGAAAGGAAGACCCAACCGACGCTTCAGGAGGATGCGCTTCAATCGTACTTTCATTGTCGGTTGTCAGATCGGCTCGTGGGGCGTGTCCTCGGTCGTTCGACGCGCGTGTTGTTTCTGAACCGGGAACCGCAGACCGTGAAGGATCAGCGACTTGACATCAAGGTCGAGGCGCCGACCCTTGCCGGAAGTCGGGCCACGGTCGTCATCGAGCTGAAATGGTCGCATCACCCCCGCGTCTCCACCAGCCTAACGGAGCAGCTCGGAAAGGAATATCTGCTCAGCGGCGGTGTAAGTCGCGGGATTTACCTTGTGGGATGGAGCCGTCCGGGGGTGTGGAACGACCGCAGGCGGTCTGGCCCGTCGGACAGGATGTCGCCCGCTGCGTGGGAGGATGCATTGAGTCGGCAAGCCTCGGCCTTTTCTGTGAAACATCCGGTTGCGATTCTTGCTCGCGTAGTGGACCTGTCGTGGCCGGCTTCCCGCATCACCAAGACAGGCGCCGGCGTGCGAAAGGATCGGATGAAGGCACCGCCGGCTCGTCAAAAGACGAAAGCGGCAACCGCAAAACGCAGTAACAGCCGCGCTCAACCAATGGCGGCCCCAGTGCAAAGGCGGAAGCGACATAGCGGTCGGAGTGTAAATTAGCCCGACAGGATTAATGGCCGCTGGGTCGGGTCCGCCGAGGACGAATGGGCCCGCGTGACGAAACGGCAACGCATTGACTTTACTACGCTTGGAACCGAATGGTCAGCAACAGCGCCGACGCCGCTGGTAACACCATCGACATGAACGGCCACCGGGTTACCTAAGCTCATGGTCTTTCGACCACCACCGGTTCTGTCCCGATCCTCTCGGACCGGGTAATCGTCACTTCGGCGCTAAGGCATCTTACCAGGGGATTTGAAACAGCGTCCGCAAGCGATTGACGAAAACGGCACGGTTGAGCGGCTGAGTTCCATGGTGCGCATGGTGATCAGCTGCCTCCGGCGGGTCAGCAGCTCGTCGAGCAGCATCTGCCGGGACGAGGGAATCTCGCTCAGCCGCGGCTCCATGTGCAGGGCGAACTAGGCGAGGACGCGGGCGTCGATGGCGTCGGTCTTGGCCAGCGTGCCCATCGCCTCGGCGAAGCGGCGCACGCGCGTGGGGTTGCGCCGACAGCCGGCGCGTCACGCGGGGCCGAGAGTAGGAAGGGCCGATCGCATGCCGGTCGCACGATGCGATTCGTGCGAGGTTTTGCGGCCGGGTGCTCTGGACGAACCGAGAAATGAAGGGAGCGGGCGGCCAAATCATGCCGCATAGCCAGAAGTTCTTGGACAACATGCGCACCTTGTAATCGTGTCTCCGTCGGCGAGAACTGAAGGAGCCAATGCTCCGCCACGCCGGCCTCTTCGTCATGGTCGCGTATTGGCGGTTCTCCGCGACGTCCCACTTCGCTTCCTTCCACAGGAGGTGAACCTCTACAAGATTTCGACGCTCATGGGAAATAGCCCGGGGATTTGTCGCCGGCACTAGGCCGCTTTGATTCCGGAAGCGCTGGGCGATTCGGTCGAGTTTTTAGCGGAGGCTGGGGGAGCAATGGCTTCACTCGGAGCAACGGGGGGATTCAAGCCTCATTCCTTCGCCGTCTTGCTCGATTTCGTCGCCAGCACTTCAGCCGATGCGATGAGCCGACTGGAGTATTCGTCCGCTGAGATCTTCACCCAGGACTTTGTAAATCGGAGGCACCAGAACGTGAAGAGTACGACGGCTAGCAGTGCAGATGCCGCGTCGATGCCGGTAAGCCCCTCCTTCGCGAGATCCCGCATGGACGCGTGAGCGATGACCGCTGGCAATGCGATGAGACACGTTCCGATCCCTCCAGGCTTCATCGCCCAAAGGTTACGTCTGAAGCCGTAATTCACGTTCTCGGCGTATACGAGCCTGAACGTGGCTTTGTCCCGCGTCGCCTCTCGCAGATAGTCAGACGCGCTCTCGTAGTTCTTCTTCGCTGAGTCCCAATTGTCCTTTTCGGCCAATTCATTTTCCGGAAGTTCGAGGGTCGGCACCAGTGTTCTTAACGCCGCATGGCAACGGGCAAGCGTCACGGGATTTACAATACCGGTCTGATAACTGAGTGCTCGCATTGACGGCGGCCCTCCCCACTCAACGAACAAAGCCTTTTGCCGTGCTTTTCCGGCATCGCGGCCAAGCTGCGCGAGGAGAGTGCTCAGCACGAGCGTCACCCCCGCCGACGCAAACACGCCCAAGAATTGCTTGTCCGGCGGGAACCACACTGCAAACGCAAGCCACAGCGGCAGCATGACGATCAGCGCCGGTAGATACCGAGCCTTCAGCGAATATCCGTCAAGTGGTGAAGCCATTTCTCTTATCATCCTCCCGTCCACAACATTTGGCCGAGGAAAAACCACGGCCCCTTATCACCGACGATGCACACGAGAGCGGGATGACCTTCCTCATCCATGTGCCTCGTGAGCCAAGCGAAGAGCTTCATGTCATCTTCGCTCGGCCGGCAGCTAAATCCTTTCGGGTGCGAGTGCCACTCGCCAACGTACTCAACGTTGCCGGCCGTCGCAGTCCGCACACGTTCGACTTCTTTTTCGAGCAATGCTGAACCCCGAATGTAGGCTGTTGGCCACTCCTCGCTATCAGGAGGAGAGGGGATCGTATCGACCACGTACGCCCGATGATGCTGATGGTCGAACGAGCCGAGCAGAACCCCGCCAGTTTCGTTCGGAAGTTTCCCTTTCCGAAGGCGTTTGAGCTTGTTGAACAACCCCTTATCCCCGACGAGGGTCCAGCCCGAAAATGCGTCGGCTTGAACTTCCGCCACGTCGAGCGACAACGACTTTATTCCAAGCGTTTCTTTATCTAACTGCCAGACGGAAATCTGTGCTTCCTTCTTCCCGAACATCACCGGCACTGCCCGGCACGCAATCGCAGCGAGAATCGACACATGGGCATCTGGCACGCGGCTCGTGATATCTCGGCAAGACGCCGAGAATCGGACGCGTCCAGTCGTATCCGTCAGGTGTTTTGATAACCGAGCATCTGACAAGACTGCTCGGTAGAGTTGAAACTCCAACGCGTCAAGCGAAACCTTTCGTTCTGCGTCTTCGGCGAGGATGACCAAGTCCGTACCGGCAGGGTTCAAAAACACGCTGATGCGACGAGCTTTGGAATCAACTGAGAGGGCAAGGTGTCGTGCGACCGGAACAGATGCAGACATGTCGAGTATGAGTTCCGCCTCAGCGAGCGCCTTTTTCAGAGCCTCCTCATGCTCACCCGGATTCAGCACGTTCGCCGGAATGGAGACTGGAGGCTCTTCGCCGTCAAAGAGGGATTGCGTGTTGAAGGCCGCAATCTCGGTTTTTTTATGTCCAAGAGCCAAGCCCGTGTATTGGTGCCTCGCTAGGTTGTGTGGCAGAAGCACGTCCTCATCAACGAGAGTCCACTTGCCAAAGCCGGCACGGGAGAGGCCAAGCTGTACCTTTGACCCGAGAGCACCGAGTCCAACGGCGACGGTCTTAATTGGCTTCGCGTCGTCGTAGCCGTTGAGGTAGGCCGCCATTTCGCCGGAGAATCCGTAGACCGTCCGGCAAACGTGAAGCTCAATTGACTTTCCCTCAACATCGCTCCCAGGTGCACCTAAGTAAATCCCGCTCGCTGACGTGCCGCGTCCGATTGTCGATTTCACGTCAGCGACGGTCTTCAATGCAAGGAAAGACCATACGTCAGTTGATTCGACGGTGGATTCAGTTCCGCGAGTTTTTGGGCACGCGACGATGATGACAAGCTTGGCCTTTGAAAGAGCCTTGTCGTCCCAAAACGAATCGATTCCGCGAAGCTTTCCAAGGAGGTCGAGTCCGGCGGCGGACAAGAATTCATGAAGTTCGAATATATTCGCCGGGGCGTGCTTAATAACGCCGTGTGTTTGCGGCTCAGCTCTGAACGCGACCGCGACGAACGGCACGCCTTGAGCAAATGCTGCTGGAGCATCCGGCCGCGTTGCAATGAGCACCTTGCTCTTTTCGTTTGGGAGGCTCACTAAGAGCCGTTGCACTTCGCCGCTTGCTTTGGCAGTGAAGAGGTCATGCGGGACGACAATCTGATATCCGCTGCCGACAATGAGCGGCTCGAGCGGTTGGTCGTCTTTGTGAAGAGTTCCCTTGACCGTTTCTGCAAACCAATAACGCACCCGCTCGATGAATCGTGCGGGCGTCCACCGGATTTTAATCTCGGACCAATCTTCCTCGTAGAGA
>JAQGHP010000053.1 GCA_028288775.1 Phycisphaerales bacterium
GTCCGAACGGGATGAACCCCAGCAGCCCGATTACCGGCATCTCGAAATACCGCACCTGCTGCGCCGTCCCCAGAAACGGCAGGTGGTACACCCACTTCGCCAGCGCCCAGTAATTCCAAAATTCCCACAACAACCCGCACAATAGTCCGCCGGCGAACGCCGCGAGCGTGCGGCCGTACCATCCCGCCTGCCAGTCGCGGAACATCGCTGGCCGCCCCAGTTTCAGATTGATCGGGTCGAGGAAGAAAACGAGGCTGGTCCACAGCGTGAGGTTGGTGATCGGGCTTCGCCCGACGAACGGCCAAAGCAGCATCGCCGCCCCGCAGGAAAGGGCGACCCACTTCGCCCACCGCGGCATCCGCCATCCCGCGCTCCGCGCCCCGTCGAACCACCCCAGGTTCATGAAGAACTGCCCGCTTAGCAGCATCCCCGGCACCACGCACGCGAACGCGGATGCGTATCCCCAATACCGGCTCCACCGGTTTTCCTGCGGCATGCCGATGTAGTCCCACGCCCGGATGTAGTAAAAGTTGATCCAGTCGAACACGCACCAGATGAAGATGGAGGCCAGGCAGAGCAACGCAAAATGGTGCGGCCGCCGACGCACCGGGCTGCTGCCCGTCTGCGCCACGAGCATCCCCTCCATAAGAAGGACATACCCCGGCCAAACCAGCGGCGTCATGTTCACCGCCGCCCACCGGGCGGCCCGCCCGAGCGCCGTCGCGGGCTCCCGCGCCATGACTTGGACGATCGCCTCCTGCGACCGCAGCGCCCCACGATGCGAGGCGATCACATCCCCAAACAAAAGCGCCTCGCAAGTCACCACCCAAGCTATCCCGATCCAGAGTGTGGTCGGCCACCGTCGAGGCCGCTCCGCTTCGGGCCACTCGCGTCCCCTCGATGTGATGGATTCCGTGCCGCTCATGTCTCCGATCATACAAACCCCGATGCTTTCGCACCCAGCCTCCCACTGCTAAGATTCCGCCGCCCTTATTCTTCATCACGCGAGGGAGCAGCATCATGTCAACGCGAAGCGTCTGCGTCGGGGTATGCGGCATCGTGATTGGGGTGCTGGGCGCTTCATCGCTACGGGCGGGTGATGGGCCGGCGGCCGCCTCAACGCAGCGCGCTCCCGTCCCGGATGCCGCGGATCAGGGGCGGCGGCAGAAGGCGATCCGCGAAATCTTCAAGGACGATTACCAGAAAAAATCCAGCGCCGACCGGGCCGCGCTGGCGCGGAAGCTGATCCTTCAGAGCGAGGACCCTGCGACGGATCTGGCAGACGGTTATGTGCTTCTGCAACAGGGTCGCGACTTGGGAATCGAGGCCGGGGATACGGCCGGAGCAATTTGGGCGACATCACGGACATCACAACTCTATGCGGTCAATGAATGGCAGACGCGCCTTACCACGTTGAGGTCATGCGCTAAGGCCGCGGCGGCCCCCCGCGCGAACTCGGCGCTGGCGATCGGCGCGATCGAGTTGTTTGACGACCTTGTCGCGGCCGGTGAAATCGAGGACGCGGCGCGGGCGATCAGCCTCGCCGAGTCGGCGTCGAAGAAGTCCGACGACGCCATGCTGGCGCAGGCTTCCCACGAACGCGAAGCGAGGCTGCGGCCGCTCCGCACCGGCTTCGAGCAGTTTCAGAAAGCCGCGGCCACGCTGCGAGAAAACCCGAACAGCGCCGCGGACAACCTCGCCGCCGGCAAGTTCCTTTGCTTCTTCAAAGGGGATTGGGATCAGGGCCTTCCCATGCTCACCAAGGGCTCGGATGCCGGCCTTAAACAGCTGGCCGGGGAGGATCTTTTGGCCCCGGCAGATGCCGAGGCGCAGAAGCGGATCGCCGACGCCTGGTGGGACGCGGGGAAAGCCGCCGAACCGGAGGGGCGACAACGTGCGGCGTATTGGTATCGCCGAGCGCTGCCGGGCCTCGGCGGGTTGAGCAGGAAGTTCGCGCAGAAGCGGATCGACGAGTTTCAATCGGCGGCCCCGGGGTCCCAGCGCATCGTCGATCTGCTCGCGCGTTTCGATCCCGGCCGCGACGTCGTCCACGGCAAGTGGACAGTCCGCGACGGTGAGATCGCTTCCGGCGAAGGAGGCGATACGAGAGTCGAATTGCCGTACTTGCCGGGCGAGGAATACGATTTCCGGGTGGTCTTCACGCGGGTCTCGGGAAGTTTCGCGTTCGATCAGCTTTGCCGCCTTGGTGATCAATCCTTCGAGTGGGAGATCGGTTACGATCACAATACGGTCTATGGTTTTCAGGATCTGGACGGCGCGCATATCGACCGCAACGGCAGCGCCGTTCGCGTGCCCAAATGTATCGAAAATGGCCGCACTTACGTCTCAGTCGTCAAGGTGCGAAAGGGGCGGATTGAAGGTTGGGTGAACGGCCAACTGGTGAAATCGATAGACGTACCCGGCGTTCACCTTTCGCTTCCCGAGCAATGGCTCCTGCGCCACCCCGAATGCCTGGGCGTCGGAACATTCGAAAGCCCGACGACTTTCCACGCGATTGAGGTGGTCGAAGTTACCGGGAAGGGAAAATTGCTCCGATAGATTGAACCGGAGAAACACGGTGTATACCGGTAGATCGAGCTGACCGCGCCAAACCCGGCAAGGACTTCTTCATTCGTAAGCAGTATCGTAGCAATCACCTCTTTGGGCTCGAAATCGCAAAAGGGAGGTACGCGCCAACCGATCCCTGATAGTGGCGAAATTGCTCGCCGAAATGATCGGCGAGCATCGCGTCCTCAACGCGCACACGGATTTCCGTACCGATAAGCAGGATCACTACTGCGATTAGCATAGAAGGCCACGGCGTGACCATGAGCCCGAACCCCAGCAGCAGGCAAAACATCGACGTGTAGATGGGATGGCGCACGATGTGGTATACCCCGGACCGCACGAGTTCGTGATCGGAATTGAGCCCGGCGTCCAGACGCCACTGCCGGCCGAGCGTGCTGGTCGCGGACCACGATAACGCCGATGCCAGAAGCAGGAAAATGACAGAGCCTGAAACCCGCCAAACCCCCGGCGACCTTGTCCAAAAGCTGTTCTGCCAGAGCAGCATATAGGCGACCGCCTGAACGAAAATGCCCCACCGCGCCCGCCGATCCAATTTCATCGGGGACTGTTTTGGGCGACGTTGGGCGAGAAAAAACGGCACGACCCAAACAAGCCAACCCGCCGCGAGGATGAAGTAGGCATAGGTGGGCACGCGGCGCGTTATATCGCGGGTGGTGGGGCCGGACAAACGTCCGCGTCTCTGCCGTTGCGGGCGATCTCTAACACGCCAACGTAATCGATCCTCAAGGCGATCGTCCGCGAAGAGATTGTTCTCTCTCCCCCGAGCACGAGGGAGAGGGGACCGGAGGCACCGGATATCGTTTTAACTTTGAAATGCCTGCCTCCACGCATGATGGGGTGATGCTCGGGTATGATGCGCGGGTGCTCCGCCGCCTGTTCACGCTACTCTCCTGGGTTTCGCTGGTGCTGTGCGCAGGGACATGCATGCTGTGGGTGAGGAGCTACTGGCGGGGGGATCAAACATACGTTTACAGGGGTTGGTACGAGTCGCAGCGCTGGGACGCCCGCACGCTTGAGTGGTGGTCCGGATCGGGCGGTTTCAACGTTCATTGGTCCAGTGCGCATACGATGCAAGAAAACGTCGAGTGGGGCGACTTCTCGCGGCTCACGGGCGGCTGGCGGTTCGAACATC
>JAQGHP010000080.1 GCA_028288775.1 Phycisphaerales bacterium
GTGTGCATCGGTCCCCATCTGTGGCAATAGTCTTCCTCCGCGTTCTCTGCGTCTCCGCGGTGAATAATTTCCCAATCAGCCCGCGCTCGCCTGGTTTTCCGGGCGGCCCATTTGGACCAGCCAGCGGAAGTGCGACATCAGCCCGGCGATGAAGGTCTTTTTGGCGGCGTAGCGGACGCCGAACTCGTGGCAGGCCTCTTCCACCACCTTTGAGAGGGCGGGGTAATTGACGTGGCAGATCTTTGAGAACAGGTGGTGCTCGATCTGGAAATTCAAGCCACCCAGGAACCAGCAGAGCACTCGGTTCTGGCGGGCGAAATCCATTGTGGTTTGGATTTGATGAACGGCCCAGTCGGTTTGCAGGCGTGCGCCGCCGCTGGTTGCGTCGGCGATGGGCTTGGGGAAATCAACGCCTTCCACGCAGTGGGCCAGTTGGAAGACGACGCTGAGCACCACGCCGCTGACGAACGCCGCGATCGCGTAGACGGCCAGCACCGACAGGACCGGGTGGAAGAGCATCGGCAGGCCGAAGGCCAGCGAGAAGAAGAAGACTTTCCCGGCGATGAAGACGAGAAGGTCGCGGCCCTTGGGGCGCGGGATTTTGTGTTCGCCGATGCGGCCGACGCAGACCTGGTAGAAGTCGTCGAACAAGTGCCATTTGATGGCGAGGAAGCCGTAAAGCAGCCAGAGGTAGATGCCCTGCAGGCGGTGGAACCTATGCCGCGGCTGCTCGGGGGCGAGGCGGCCAAGGAAGCCGATGTTGATGTCGTCGTCGTGATGGTGGACGTTGGTGAAGGTGTGGTGAATGGAGTTGTGCTTCCAGTCCCACATGTAGGAGCTGCCGCCCATAAGGTCGAGCGTAAGGGCCATCAGTTTGTTGACCCACTGGTGGTTGGAATAGGCCTTGTGCGCGCCGTCGTGCTGGACGTTGAACCCGATGGCCGCCATGGCCAGGCCGAGGAGCACCGCCAGCGGCAGCACCAGCCACCAAGCCATCGGCACCGCCACCAGCACCACATATACCGCGGTAAACCACGCCAGAATTGTCGCGGTCTTGAAGTACATCTGCGGGCAGTCGCGGCGCGGGCGGCCGGTGCGTTCAAAGTAGGCGTCAACCCGGCGTTTAAGCTCGCGGGAGAACTTATCGGTCGGACCGAATTTCAGCGAATGAGGCTCAGTCTGGACAGGAGCGGTCTGGACAACGGGGGCAGTGGGCGAAATCGCACCTTCGGAGGAACGGGTCATGTTGTGGTGGCTCTTTATTTACGAAAACCAAGGTCGGCAATTTATTCCCGGCGGTCGTCTCCAGTTAGCCCCATGCGTGCGCACAGCAGGACGACCGTTGAGGGTGGACGATATTAGTCCGGAAGCTTATGGAATCCAAATCACCGGTCCGTCTTTTCCCATGGACCAGTCTGGCACTTACATCGGCGTTTGCGGCAACAACACTTTGGCGGTGCGAATGTTGCGATCCGCCGGGCGTGCAGTGTTTGCACAAGATAAATTCTGGATGAATCCCGGAATTGCCCCGGGATGTCATAAATTGAGCGCGGCCGACTTGAGACAATCCGCCTTATGAACGCGCCGGGGCTGCGGCCCACTTACTCGCGGCCAGCCCGGCCAGCGCTTCCGCGGCAGCCGCTTGTGCTGCGCCGCCTTTGGTCGGCACCGTCACGCGAAGGGCCTTGCGGTTCCATCCAAGCATGTTTTTCACGTGCGGCGCGGGTTCGGGGGTATTGGAGGCATCCAATTCCTCGACGTGCACCGTTTGTTTGGGCGTCTTGACGATCGTGAACGTGCCCGGCTCCTTGGTCTTGGCCACGACCTTCTTCTTGATCGCCTCGGCAAGCACATCCTGCAAGTACACTTGAATATTGCCGTCGGAAGCATCTTCGAGGGCGAATACCTGCATGCGGTATTTGCCGTCGGGAATGAAAAAGAGCACGGCCAGCTTGCCCAGTACCTGCGACCCTTCGGGTGCTAGGCCCGCGAGGGCCGCCGCGAGGCGACGCCACAGGCGGCCGTGGTCGGGTGTCGGCTCGGCATCGGCGATCGCCAGGTGCTTTTCGATCGTCACGCGGTCCTTCATCCCACACCGAGACAAAAAGTCCTCCAAAGGGCCGGCTGAACGCCCGGCGGCCTTGGCCGGGGCGGGGACGGCGGCCTTGGCGGGGGCGGGGGCCTTGGCGGGGGAAGAAGAAGGCATATCAAGCTCCTGGGAACGCCGGGTTGGCAAACATGCGTCCCGTAATATGTTATCCGCGATTGGCCCAAATCGCAAACCACTGCTTATTCATTAATGGCGGGGTGGACATTCTTGTCCGCCATTGGGTCAGGGAGTGGGGTCATTCATCACAGTGGGGCAGACAGATCAAGAAAGAGTGTCTCTCCCACCTCGTACAAATAGACGCCCCGGAAGCGCTTTGGCGCCTCCGGGGCGTTCAATTCTTCAACTTTCACGGTCGCGGCCAGTGCCGCGGCCCGGAGCTAATTTAGCTCCGCACGGCCTTGCGGCGGTCGCTGACCATCCTGCGCCAGCGCGTCGGGGTCAGGCCGGTGGCCTGCTTGAAGCGGCTGGTGAAGTGGCTCTGGTGGGCGAAGCCGCAGTCCTTGGCGATCAGGGCCAGTTCCTTCTGCCGGGCCACCAATTCGCTCTTGGCCTCGTGGATCTGGCACTCGAGCAGGAACTGCTTGGGCGTGAGGCCCAGCAATTCAGTAAACCGGCGATGGAAGTGGAACGGGCTCAGGTGGACCTGCTTGGCGATTTCCACAAGCGTGGGCCCGCGGCTGAATTCCTGCTGCATGAACTTCAATGCCGGGATGAGCCGCGAAAGCTCCGGGTCGGCCTGGAAATCCTGCGGCTTGACCGCGCCCCAATCCACACAGCCCGGCTGGCGGCACAGGAAGGTGTACGGGCCGTCGCCCAGCGCCGGGAAGTGGCGGTAGGTGACCAGGCGGTAAACCAGCACGTCGCCATGCGAGTCGGGGAACTGCACGCGGTCGGCAACCTGGCTGTGCCCGTTGACCTGGTGCATCCGCCGCTTGGCGTGATCGAGCATCTGCTCGCGGAGGTGGTTGTCGAGGGAGGCGAGGCCCTGATTATTGAAAACGGGCTTGAGCTTGCCATCGACGATGATGAAGGAAGCGGTGGCCGCATCGCCACCGAGGCCCAGGCGGAGGGGCGCCGGTGCGCCGCCACGGGGTTTAGCCTCGCGGGCGGCCTGCCGACGGGCGTCGAACTGATGCACCGCGGCGAGCAGCGTCTGCACCTCGGCCGAGGAGAAGTCGCCCTGATCGGGCGTACGGAATACATGAACCACGCCGGGGTAACCGTCGAGGATCGGCGCGGCCAGCGGCAGCGCTACCGCGTACTTAAGTCCTTGTGGCTGAACGAATTCCTGAAAGTAAGGGGTGGATTCGTAAGCGTCGCGGTTGTAGGCGTCATTCGCACGCATGGGCTTGCGCTTCAGGATCACCTGCCAGCTCAGGCGGTCTTCCGCCTGAAAGCCCTTGGCGTAGCTCTTGAGCAACGCATCAGGGACATTTGAAGGCTGAGCGATCTGCAACGCGCCGCGGGGAACAACGCTGAGGACCAGTCCGCTGGTGAAGGGAACGGCCTTCTTGAGGCCGTCGAGAAGATGCCGTACTGACCATTGATCACGTCCAGTAGCTGTCACGAGAAAACCTCTGTGGAAATAGGGACTCGGGGGAACACATTTTTCGAATCTTGAGCCGCAAGACTCGAACGGGATTATTACGATATCCGGCTTCGCAAGGTTGTGCGGGGGATCGAATTATTCTCTCAAATTTATGCCTTGACGATTAAAGAATAAAGGGCAGTCGTACAATAGGCAACATGTTGTCAAAAGGAAACTGCTAAAATGCCGGAATCGTAATTTTCGGCTCCCCGCTCTGTTCGTTTCGGCCGTGCCTCACATCGGGGGATGCGCGGTGCTGATAATGTCGCCGTCTCCGCGGGCCGTGTTGCTTTGACGCAACGAATAAGTACGTCGCGT
>JAQGHP010000108.1 GCA_028288775.1 Phycisphaerales bacterium
GCAATACCTCGATGTTCGGCCTTCGTGCTTCCGGGCCGGCGGCGAGACGGTCGAACAAGTCGGCGGCGCACAGGAGACGGGCAAACACGTGCGTCTTGGTCCCGGCGAACCGGATGGGCATGCCGTCCCGGCCGACGCCGGCTGGGAACCCGTTGCCGTCGAAGCGCTGGTGGTGCTGTAGAACCGCGACCGACGCGGTGGATTCCACTCCGCCGCGGATCATGTCGTAGGCGAGTTGCGGATGCGCTTCCCATTCGGACCGCGCCGCCGGGTCCCGGGGCGGGTTGATTGAGGAGCAGTTGCGGAGCGGCGGCGCGAGCTTGGCTTTGCCCAGGTCGTGCAGCATTCCGGCCACGCCCAGGTTAACGACTTCGCAGGCGTGGGATGCGGGGAGGCGGCTTCGCTGCTCGATGAGATATCGCCGCATCTGGATTCCCAGCACCAGGGAAAGGTGGGCCACCGCGGCGGCGTGGCCGACGGCATCTTCGCCGAGCCGGGACGCGAGGAGCTCGACATAGACGGGATGTTCCCCCACCTGCATCAACGTCAGCACGAGCTCGCGGACCGCGACGTAGTAGTCGGCAAAGCCGACGGTCGGCTTGGCGGTTTTTTGAATGGCGGCGATGGTCGCTTTGATTTGCTTGTAGAGCAACTGGCGCGCGGGGCTGAGGGAGGGGAGCAGGATCTGATCCAGCTCGCGCAGGTCCGGATAATCAATGTAAAGCGAGTCGATGCCCAAATCGGCCAGCCGGGCAAGGACTGGCGCGTCCAGGACAAAGCCGGCCTTGAGCAGGTCCTGTTCCGGGTCTTCCGGATGGGGCACGTTCGCCGCCAGGACCATACCTATACGGGCTTCTTGCAGGGGGACGATCAGCATAACGGGCCTCTGGGTCGAAAAACCATATATACGCCGCATCAGAATCGTCATCCGCTGCTCCGGCATTAAGCAATCCTGCTGGTCCGATGGGTTCTCTTTGGCCGCACATGCCCCGCGCAATCGGCGCGCGCCTTCCGGCCGGTAAATTCGGCCCGCTTTAAAGGGGAGTTATCGCCATCACCGAAGCGCACGCCTGCGGGATTTCCGGGCATGAATCTTCTCTCCCGGCCGAGGCGAGTAATGGTTCGGGTGGGCGAATATCGGACCTTCCGGTGTTCGGTGCCGGACGCTACACTTCCGCACTGTCATGGGGGTTGCAGAAAGAATCGATCAAAGGAGTGATGCATGTTCTCGTTGTTTCGAAGTTCGCAGAAGTCCGCAGTACGGGTGGCCGGGCCGGCGGTTGAGACGCTGGAGTCCCGGGCGTACATGAGCGTTGTGCCGGCGACTGTTACCGTCACCGTGCCCGGGCCGGTGCCGGCGCAGGTGCTGGCGGGCGTGAAGGCCAACTCCAAGATCGGCGTCAACCTCGCGAACAATGACACCGTCCGCGCCCACGGCCGCTTCACCCTCACGCTCTTCGCCTCGACCGACCAGACGCTGAGCGTGGGCGACGCGCAGATCTTCACGGGCAACGAAAGCGCCAGCATCGCCTCCGGCAAGAACCACACCTACAAGATTACCGTCAAGACATTCCCGCAAAACCTCAGCGGCAACTACTTCATTCTCGCCGAGGTAAGCGGGCCGGCGGTGAACCCCGCCGTCGGCGCGTCGATATCCGCCGTCAGCATTCAGCAGCCGTTCATTGATCTGGGCAACCTGGTCACGCAGTCGCCGCTTACGGCGCGCGTGGGGCACAAGTTCGCGATCACCCTGAAGGTGACCAACAACGGGAACATCCCGGCGAAGGGGCCGCTGGCGATCGCCCTGGGCCTGTCGAACAGCCCGGCCGGCAGCGCGCCGTTTTCACTGGGGACATTGAGCAAGAGCATCAACCTCAAGCCCGGGGCGAGCAAGTTGCTGCATCTGAGCGTGCCGCTGCCGCTGGGCGTGGTCACGGGCAACGAGTACATCGTGGCGGACATTGACCCGGCGAACGCGTTCCTCGACCCCAACCCCGCGAATAACACCAGCGTGGGCCAGCAGGCGATCAGCGTGACCTAGGGGCATGGCCGGCGCGCCGGGGATGCCGCGACCCGTCCATGCGTGATTGCGATAGCGATAGTTGCCTGGAACTCAGCGGCCTTAGGTCCGGCTTTGCCGAATGGTCGATTTCGTCTCTCAGAAAAAACCTCGCGGCCTCAGCTTTGCGGGCAGGGGGCGGACGAGGACGGGCTTGGCGGCGTCGCCATTTCTCCGTATCTCAGCGGACTCAACCGGAGGTTATCGTGAAGCTTGTTAAACTTGTCACCGCCGCGTCGTTGGCCGTCGGCGGAATGGTGTTCGTCGGATGCCAGGGGAGCAACCCGGATAACTCCAACAATCCCAACACCGGCAACGGTGCCAGCTCCGACAACGGGATGAACTCTGGCGGCACCGGCACCGGCGCGAACCCCAATAGCGGCGCGGGTACCGGCGGCTACCGCACCGGCGGCGGGACGGGCACCGGGACCGGGACTGGAAGCTACAACCCGAGCGGCTCCGGCTCCAATACCGGCGGCGGAACTGGAAGCGGGTCGTCCGGATCAAGCATTAACGGCGGCGGGACCGGCACCGGCGGCGCGGGCACCGGCGATAGCCGCATCGGCGGCGGGTCCGGTACCGGAACCGGCACGGGCGACAACAGCGGAACCGGCACCGGAACTGGTGGCAACTCCGGAAACGGTAGCGGGAGCGGCACGGGCGGAACCGGCGTCGGCACCGGAACCGGCTCGGGAGGCAATTCAGGCGTCGGCGGTTCCAGTGGCGGCGGCGCAGGCGCAGGCGGGGCCGGCGGACGCTAGGCCGATCAGTGAGCAACCCCGCTTGGGTCGCGACAGCGCGACGCCGTGCATCTGTCGCCGGCAACGCAAGTCGCGCCAATTTGTCCCGTAAGCATGGGGCAGGGCTTGACGCCCTGCCCCGAATTTTTTTCATATCGCGGGCGGGCTCTGCCGTATGCTTCGGGTGCGCGGACTCGCGATCAATGGAGCATCATTTCCCCCCGGCGGGAGTAACTCCAATGAGGGCCGCGCGTGAATGGATGAGGTCTCGCGACTTACCCTCAACCCCGACGGAGCCACCTGCCATGCGCATGCCGATCATTCCCGCTGCCGCTCTCGCGACGTTCCTTTGCTGCACTCTCTCCCACGCGGCTGATGCGCCCGCTCCCGCAACTCACCCGGCTCAGGACCAGGCTGCCCTCGAGCAGCGGTTCGAAAAGACGCTCACCAACGCCGTCTTCGTCGGCCACTTCACCACCGACGGCGACGACAAGGGTGTGAAGGAAGACCGCTACACCATCTCGAGCGTGAAAAAGATGAAGGGCGACTACTGGCTCTTCAACACGCGGATTCAGTTCGGCACGAAGGACGTGAATGTGCCGCTGATGCTCCCCGTTATCTGGGCGGGCGACACACCAGTCATCACCGTCACGGACGTCGGCGTCCCGGGCATCGGCACGTACACCGCGCGCGTGCTCGTCTACTCCGACCACTACGCCGGCACCTGGAGCGGCGGCGCCCACCATGGCGGAACGTTGGCCGGCGTCATCGAACACCCGGCGGCAAAGCCCGCGGACCCGGACAAGTGAGCGTGACAATGCCGATCAATCGCGCGGCGATCATCGATCTTGCGCGCTGCAAGCTGCGGGAGCGAGTTGAACCCTCACTAACCGGATTTTGAATCCAGCGCCTCTGCCAATTGGGCTACCGCAGCGGAGAGATTTGCGATTGCCGATTTGCGATTGGAAAAAATTCGAATTGCAGAATTCAAATTTCAGATTTGAGATCTCAGATCTA
>JAQGHP010000122.1 GCA_028288775.1 Phycisphaerales bacterium
GCCTCGACGGCATCCAGGACTTCACGGTGTCGGTCAACAGCGGGCCGAACCTCCTGTTCGTCAACACGCCGTCGGTGAAAGTGAACGCCGGGGCGGGCAACGACCAGATCATCCTGCAGGCGCCGGCACCCAACCTCGCCGCCTGGAACGTGGCGGTCACGATCGATGGCGGCGTGCCATCGATCAACGACCAACTGGTGGTGATCGCTCCGGGGAAGGATCAGGCCACCTACACGCCGACCTCCGCCAACAGCGGCACGTTGGGAGTTGCCAACAGCAGCGGCACGGTCACCAGCGTCTCGGTCACCAACATCGAGAACTTCATCTACGACGGCCAGTCGGACGGCGACACGTTCACCACGGTCGGCACCTCCGGCGCCAATGCGTTCACGCTGACGCCCGGCGCCACCAACGACGCCGGCACGCTCGGCATGGACAGCACCTTGCCCGTGACATTCCAGAACCTGGGAACCAGCGGCCAGGTGGTCGTCAACGGCAACGGCGGGGCCGACTCCCTGGTCTACAACGGCACGGCGGCCAACGACAGCTTTACCATCGCAAACAGCGCCAGCCCGGTAGTCGGCGGCCAGATCAATCTGAATACCCGCGTGCCGGTCCTGACACAGAACATCCCGACCGTGTCTCTGGAAGGACGGGCGGGCGACGACACCTTCACGCTCGTGCCGACGATCCTGACCAGCCCATATACGACCCTGAACCTGGACGGCGGGGCCACGGCGTCGGCCACGGGCAATCAGGCCAACCTGACCGCGGCCACATCATCCGCCCTGAGTATCAGCGGACAGACGATCAAGCAGGGCGGCAAGACGGTGGCCGGCACCAGCCTCCAGAACATCAACCTCAACGGGGCGGGCAACGACCTGACCTATAACGGAGTCGCGGGCG
Source organism: Phycisphaerales bacterium (assembly GCA_028288775.1). Lineage (GTDB taxonomy): Bacteria > Planctomycetota > Phycisphaerae > Tepidisphaerales > Tepidisphaeraceae > RYN-428. The sequence goes on from JAQGHP010000122.1 coordinate 907, forward strand.
TGACGGAGGCCATCAATTTCATTGCCTCGCCGATCGCCGGACAGGGGCAGGTGAGCATCCCCAATGTGGCGCTGTGGTCGTATATCGCCGTGCCGGTCGTCAACGCCAACGGGAAAGCGGCGGACAACGACACGCTGACGTTCACGGGGACCAACAACAGCGACGTTTACCAGATCCACCTGGAGGCGGCGGGGACGGACGCAGCCCCGGTCCTGAAACTGCAGAACGCGACGGCGGTGAACACCTTGCTAACGCTGGGGAACTACACCGGCTTTAGCACGCTGAACGTCAGCGGCCTGGACGGTGCCGACACCTACAACGTCTACGCTGCGACGACGGCACCTTCCGACCCGAACTTGCCGGGGGGGCGCAACCTCTTCATTAACGGCAACCTGCCCAGTGGCAAGAAGAAGCTGACCAACGTGATGCATATTTTCTACGGCACAAAGCGGCCGACTATCGTCCAAACGGTAGCCACGCAGAACCCCACATCCGGCCAGGTCCAGCTGAATTACGGCACGGCCCTGTTCCTGATCGGCTATGCCGGGATCCAGAATGTGACCATCGCGAAGTAGTGAGACGGACCGGCGAAGGCATCCGGCCACGAAAGCGGGGCGGCTCCGGCCGCCCCGCTTTCGTTGTGAAAACGGACGCGATTTTGAGCGGCGAGCGCCCAGCGGTCAGTTGACTGCTTCTTGTCTTGAAGGCAGTGATGATGACGGCCAGCATCGGGCGCTCATGATGAACCCCGCCATTGACGCCGGTGCCCTAACCGCTTTCTCCCGGCAGATCGCGGAGAAGGAGGGCGAGCGGAAGAAGATGGAGCGACGGCTCGGTCAGATCGGGGCTTCGGCCGCTCAGGGGCAGGAAAGGCCGGATCAGGCAGTTCGGACGGCGTATCGGCGGGTCGGCGAGAACTTGAAGCTGATCACTTCAGACTCGCATATGAACCGGTTCGTGGAAGAGCAAATCGGGCCGATGCTGCTGACTTCGGAGGGGGTTGCGGTGCCGAGAAGTCTTGAAAACACAACAGCCTCGGCGTTGGCCAAGGCTGCTGTGAACATTTCAGTAGCGGGGGGAGGATTCGAACCTCCGACCTCCGGGTTATGAGCCCGACGAGCTACCAGGCTGCTCTACCCCGCGATATATGTCGGCATTGTAGGTTCTGTCGCCGGGGTGTCAAGCGGGTGAACGCTGGCGAACCCAAGTATTTAGGCGGCGACGGGTTGTGCCCTTCTTAGTACGGCTAGGTGCGGGGGGAGTTCGCGCCGGGGGAGTCACGTTGCTGCGGATCAACTCGGCTCGCTTGTGGCAGGATGTGGAAAGATCCTGGCGAGTGTCGGAGTTTGGGCGACGAGAAGCTTCTTGAGGGAGCAGTTATCGAGATGTTTGGGAATTGCATCCCATGCTCTGGTTTTCATTGCGATGGGGAGGGGGGTTCGTATGATGCTCGTTGTTAACGCGGCAAAGGAGTGCGCGTGCCGGGCGAAACGGATCTGCATAAAACCTTGAAGAAAGAGGCTTGCCGCTGGTTGTACCGGATGGGGTATCGGTGCATCGCGGCGGAAGTGCGGCTCAAGCCGCTGGGGATTATCGACGCAGTCGGCACGGGCATTTTTCGGCCTTATCACAATTATTTGTTTATTGCGAAGGATCTGCCGCAGGTTTGCTTTGTGGAATGCAAGGCTTCGCGGAGCGACTTCTTGCGCGATTGTAGTGATGACGGGCAAATGACTCTCTGCATGCTCGAGCGCGAACGCAACCGCAAACTCAAGCGGCGGCGGGGGTCGAGCCGGCTTCGGCGGGCGGTCGAGCTGGGGAAATTCGCGTCGTGCCTGCTTCAGCCGATGGCGAACATTCATTATGTGCTCGCCCCGACAGGCATTTTGCAGAAGAAGGATCTGCCGCAGCGGTGGGGGCTGCTGACGTACGGGGAGGCGGGGATCAGCGTGGTGGTGCGGCCGGAGTGGCAGGAATGTGCGCGGACGGAATTCGTCGAGTCGGCCATCGCACGCACCCTTACCGGCGACATTTACCGCGCGGACGATCGGGCAATTAATTCCGTGAACCGGGAATTGTTCTCGCAGCAGTCGGCGCTGGCGGAGCGGATCCGGTCGATCCGACCGCAGGTGGTGCTGGCGCCGGTGCCGGGCGTGGCGGCGGCGCGGGAGATCGCGCAGGCACGGTAGAGAAAGAGGCTGGCGCTGATGAAGTCCAATTCGCGGCAATGCCGGTGCGGCCGGCTTCGGCAAGTCGAAGGGTTCGATTCACTTCTCCAATTCAACGAATTTAAAGCGGAGCTGGCGCGGGCCTTGCGCGACGGGGCGCTGAAGGAAGTGCCGGTAGCGCAACGGACTTCATCGCTCGAGCAGGGCGAGCGGTGGCTGGCGTGTAATTGCGGCGAAACGTGGCGGTTGGTGGGGCCACGGTTTCCGTTCAGGGGGATCTTTCGGCGCGTGGTGGAGGGGACGGAAGTTTGACTCATCGCTGCCGGGGCTAACATCGGATTGAGCAGTAGCACAAACTGACGGCAGCAAAACCGGCGCTTGTTGGCGGCAATTTGCGACCGTAGGATATCCTAATGGGCTTGACGCATGTAACAACCACCGTCCGCAGGCTGGCCGGTGGCGGCAAAGGATTGGCAGCCGAGTTTCTCGTTGATACCAGGGCCGTTGATTGTCTGGCACCCGCCAAGGCCCTGCGCAAGGTCGGCATCAAGCCCGAGGGGAAAAATGTCTACGAACTAGCGGATGGCAGTCCGGTGGAGCTTGAATACGGTTTTGCGCGAGTATCGCTGATGGGCGAGGAAACCGTCTCAGCCATTATTTTCGGCCCCGAGGGATCAGAGCCGATTCTTGGCGTGCTGGCCCTGGAGGGTCTGGGCATTTCCGTGGATCACAAAACGCGATCTTTGAAACGAGAGCATGCTAGATCGCTGAAGCAGGCTCACGCCGTAATTCGCTTGCGATCGATGAGATAGAAGGGACGGGGGCATTGCATCAAAATTTTGCTGTTTCGGCACGTCAAAGTGTATACATTCGGTAGCATTTGAAGCATCGAACCCCCGCCGCGGGGTTGAAAACGCGGGCCGAGGGGGCGTGCAACATGTCTGTAACATGCTTGTAACAGGAGTTTGCAACATGGCCCGGCGGGGCAGCCGGGGGAGGGTCATCCCGCAATGGCGGCGATCTGTTCTACCGGGCGAGCGGGGTAGTAGGTGCGGATGGCCTTTTGAATCTGGCGGTTGTCGGCGAGCACGAATTTGAGTTGCATTTTTACTCGCCGGGGGAGCTCTTCGGTGGCGCGCATCAGGGAGCCCTCTGCGGCGGCTATCACGATCTGGTCGCCTGCGGCGCGGAGGGGGATGACGTTGTATTCGATCGCCAGCGCCCGGGGGAGATGGGCGAGGCATTGCACGTCGATGCCGATGGCGTCGAGGTCCACGCGCTCGGGGGCGCCGGATAACTGCGACCACCACGCACGCCATACATGTTGCGGCTGACACAGGCCGAACGCCAGCGCGATTTCCCCGAATCGGCGGCGCGAGGAGGACTGATCTTCCAGGATCTCCGAAACGTCATGGGGACTTAAATCGACGAACCTGCCGAGCACCTCTCCGAAGCGTTGACGGGACATACACTCACTCCTTCTGGGCGAACGGGACATTGGGCTCTGTGGCATGGCGCGCCACCGGGGCGGGCGCGGAGGACCGGCAGAGCCGCACTGGAAGAAGCTACGATACGAATCTGTCGGGGGCAAATGCGTGGTGAGAATCCAACCGTTTGTGTCCGATAACAGCGCCGATATACTTGTTGGCATGACCCAAACCACCGATACGCAGGGCGAAACGCGGAAGCTCGATTGCCCCAAGTGCAAGGCGGCGATGGAGACCGTCACCTTCCAGGACATTCAAATTGATCGGTGCACGGCGTGCAAGGGGCTGTGGTTTGACGCGCTGGAGAAGGAGCATTTGGATTTGCTCAAAGGCGCCGAAAGCATCGACACGGGACCGGCCCACGTCGAGAAACGCGATGAGGTGGTGCGGATCAGTTGCCCGGTATGCCATGAGCCGATGATTCGAATGGTCGATCACCAGCAGCCGCACATCTGGTACGAATCATGCCCGGTTTGCTACGGCATGTTCTTTGATGCGGGGGAGTTCCGGGAACACAAGGAGCACTCGGTCTTCGGGTTCTTCCACGATCTGTTCCATCGGGAACGGAAGTGAATGGGTGCAACGGTCCTCAGGACGTCGGCCATGTGTCGGCCTCGTCATCCGTTGAGGGTTGCATGTCGGTGGGCGGGCCTGTTCGAAATTGCATTCACGTTGACGGCTGATTCACCTCCACCGAAATTCAGGAACTCCACGAGATCAATCGCGAGTTGGCCCAGGTAACGCATCCGAAGGATGTTGCCGCCGGGACCGGCACGGTATGGGGGACGCGCTCCATGCGTCGAACGCGCCTCAGGCGCTGGGCGTATGATTGAGAGCGTAAGAGTTTGCACCGGCGTGCCGAGGGGGCATTGGTGGAGGCGTTGATACTTTGAGTTGGAAAACAGTTAGCAATTGGGCGAAAGAGCGGCCGCTGACATTGCGGTTGGCAGATCGGCTGGGGCGGAGCCGGGGGAGGTTGGCGGTGTTGGACCGGATCAATCCGCCGACGCGGGCTCGGCGGAAGCCGGACTTGCGGGGGTGGGAGGATCAGGATCTCGCGGCGGCATGGCTCGGACACGCGACGGTGCTCTTGCGCGTGGGCGGCATGACCATCCTCACCGACCCCGTGCTCTCCAACCGCGTGGGCGTAGGACTGGGCCTCATCACCGGCGGGCCCAAGCGGCTGATCGCGCCGGCACTAACCGTGCGGGAGCTGCCGCGGATCGATCTCATCCTTATCTCGCACGCGCACTTCGATCACCTCGATCGGCCGACGCTCGCTCGATTGCCCAAGCGCATTCCCGTCGTCACCGCGAACAACACCCGCGACCTCATCAGCGACTTGGGCTTTCGGAAGGTTACCGAGCTGGCATGGGGCGAGAGTGTCAAACTTCCCGGGGGCCTGCGTGTCAGCGCCCATCCCGTGGCGCACTGGGGCGCGCGGACGTTTTACGACAAGCACCGCGGCTTCAACGCGTACGTCATCGAGGCCGGCGGGCGGCGCGTGCTTTACGGGGGCGACAGCGCCTACCACGAGGGCTTTAAGGCGTTGGGGAAGGTGGATCTGGCCGTGATCGGCATCGGAGCCTATGACCCGTGGGTGGCATCCCACGCCACGCCTGAGCAGGCGTGGGAGATGGCCGGGCACTGCGGCGCGGACTTCCTGCTGCCGATGCACCACAGCACGTTTCGTTTGAGTCATGAGCCGCCGCACGAGCCGATGGAGCGGATGCTGGCCGTGGCAGGCGCGGAAGCGGACCGCGTTGTGGTGCGGGAAGTGGGAGGGCAGTGGGCGCGGTGAAGCCCGGAGGCGAAAATCCGAATTTCGAATCCCGAGTTAAATCCCAAAATCCAAAGGCGGAATCCACGAAGGAACACGAAAGTGAGCACGAAGGCACACGAATGAATGCTTTTTCTTCGTGCCCCTTCGTGTCCACCTTCGTGTTCTTCGTGGATTTCCCGTTTTGGAATTCGGACTTGGTCATTCGGATTTCGGATTTCGGTCTTCGGAATTCGGATTTCACGACAGGCGTCGCAACGGGGCAATTGGCGGAACAGGTCCGGCTTGCATTCCTTCGTCGCGGATCGACAATCCCCACTCTGCATGACACGCAATGAGCTGGAGCCGCGGGCACAGGGGCTCTCGATGAAAATCGTTCGCTCGTTTTACTTCGCCTTCGCGGGGGTCTGGTACCTCCTGCGCACGCAGCGGAACGCGCGAATCGAACTGGCGATCGGGGCGGCGGCGTGTTCGGCGGGGGGGTGGCTGGGGATCGGACGCGTCGAGTGGGCCGTGATCGTCTTTACCATCGCGCTCGTGCTCATTCTCGAAGGGCTTAACACGGCGGTCGAGTGCGCGATCGACCTGGCTTCCCCGGAGATTCACCCGCTGGCGAAGGCGGCGAAGGACCTGGCGGCGGGAATGGTGCTGATCGCGTCGATCGCGTCGGTGGCGGTCGGGCTGCTGATCCTGGGGCCGCCGTTGTGGCACAAGATCGTTCATTTGCAGTGATTGTTTTTTCTTGCATCGGGCGCGGCCGGGGGGGAGGATGGGGGAGTCCGGCACTCCCTGGTTTGTTCGGCGAAAGGGGCCGTCGATGCTTTCCCGTTTTGGTTTCGGTCTTGCGTTTGTGGGCCTGCTGATTGGTCCTTGCCTGATCGCGGTGCGCGCAGACCCGCCGGGGGCGGAGGCGACAAAGGATGAGAAGGACGTCCTGGTCTCCGACTTCGTCGCAGCCCTGCGCGACCGGAAGTCTTCGGACGAGGCGCGCACGCTTGCGTGCGATGCGCTGATCGATCTGGACGCCGCGAAATCCCTCGACACTACCCTTATGCTTCACCTGCTCGATGACAAGGTGCCCGAAGTTCGCGCCCGCGGGGCGAGACTCCTCGCGATGTCGGAGCGGGATTTGCCGGAGGTGAAAGAGGCGTTGTGGTTGCGGCTTTCCGACGAATCGCGGGAGGTTCGGCATTTCGCCGCGGATGCGATCAAAATATTGCGGCCGCCGTCGGACGCCCGCTCGGCTCAATCCATAGTCGAGCGAGAGGATCGTGTTTACGCCCTGATGAACGCAGGGGGCAAGCCGAATTTGGCCGGAATGCCGGTGCGCCCTGGTAATCCGCCACAGGCCGAAAAGCCTGAACGCCCCGCCCGGCCGGCACTGGAGCGTGTGGTGAGCAAGAACGCCGCCGAACGATTGGGCGCGCTGTATGAATTATCGCGTTCGGACGATGCGGTGTTCGTGAAACGCCTTCTTGCGCACATCGCAGCATCGGATTCCGATGCGGCGGTTCGGCATGAAGCGATGAAGCTGCTAACGGGACATGAAACTCAAGAGATGGAAGCGCGCGAAGCACTCGCCGGGGCGGCGGTAACGCGGATGGCGGGGCGGGCTTATCGATCACTTATTGACAGCGAAGTTTTCCGCCGGGTCGTCTTCTCGGTGATGGATCACCTGATGGCCGACGAAGATCTGGAAATTCGCCGATCGGCAACGGCGTGGGTGGCGCGGGAGAATCCGCGGGGGCCGGCCACTCCAACTCGATTTTCCGAGTTGCTGATGGTCGGTGATTTCGATGATCGCCGAGCCGCGGCCGAGGCGCTCCGCGTGCGGCATGATCCGGCGGAACTCATCGTCGGCGACTTGGTCCTCGCCCTGCATGATGACGACGCGCAGGTAGTCGGCACGGCGATCGAACTGCTGGGTACCTATGGAGAAGCCGCGGACCCCGCAGTGGACACACTCATTCAGATTTCTGCCAACCGAACCAATGCCCAGCGCGCCGAGGCGGCGTTCACGTTACTGCGTCTTGGCCTCCGCGGACGGGAGGCGGGGCTGAAGTATTGGATCAAGGCGATGGCCGTGGGCGATGTGCAGGAGCAGGAGCAGGCGGTGCATGCCCTCGCGACCATTGGGGCCGACGCAAAGCCGGCGGTGCCCGGGCTTGTCGCACTGCTCGGTGGCGGGAGCAATCAACTGCGCATCGGCGTGGCGCAAACTCTCGCCGGGATCGGTCCCGACGCGAAAGCCGCAATCCCGGCGCTGACGCGCATGGCCGACAACCACCACATCGACGTGCGCTCGGCGGCGGTGGGGGCGCTGGCGAAGATCGACCCCGAAGGCCAGTCTCTCGGCCCGGCGCTGGTGGCGGCGGTACTCAACAAGGACCGGGCGGCGTGCGGGGTGCTCGCGGGGCCGATGAAGAAAGCGAAAACACCGCAGGACGTCGTTCGCCGGCTTGAGGATATCGCCCAGGGTGATCCCGATGATGGCGTGCGTGAAACCGCCCGCGCCGCCGCGGCGGAACTTGGGGCGCACGCCGCGCCGCCGGAAAATGCGATCAAGGGGAAAGAGGGATGAGACGCGTGGGCGAGTGAGGATTGGGGATCAGGTGACGCCGGCCAGTTTGTCGAGTGTCTGCCGCAGGGAGTCAAAATCTACGGGCTTGGCGAGATGAATGCTGAAGCCGGCGTCCTCGCTGCTCTTCACGGCGGCGGGGCCGGAATGCCCGCTGAGGGCGATGCCTTTTACGGGGCCCGCCTGGCGCAGGGTTCGGATGAGGTCGAGGCCGGTACCGTCGGGGAGACTAATGTCGCTGACGAGGAGGTCGATCGGCCTGTCAGCCGCGACGCGAAGGGCGGAGGCCACGTCGTGCGCCATTTCTGCCTGGTAGCCGCAATTGCTGAGAAGGCGTGAGAGCGCGCGGGCGCTGTCGTGGTGGTCGTCGACGACGAGCACCCTGAGTTTGCCGCGTGCATCGCTGGGCGCCGAGTTGCCGTTCTTCCCGTACTGATCCATCAGCCTGCGCTCCGGGGCGGAGGTTCCTCCACGAACGGGCCGTGCGGGTGCCCGCTGGCCGCCCATACTAGCGTACAGGACGGCCGCCGATGGTGTTCGCGCAAACTCTGGACTGATGTCACATTAATTCTGGATGAGAACGCGCAGGGGCGTAATGAGCAAAGATGCGATGCGTCGGAACATTGCCAGCGCGATGAGGCGCAGCGCCAGCCTACCCGGGGGCTTGGGAAAATGAGACGGGGATAGTGGCGCTACGTCCTCAACGACGGATTCATTGCCCGCCAGCGCCGGATCCCGTGCGGGAGTTGGTCCCGCCCGATGTGCTGCCGCCTGTGATGTCGGCGCCGCCTCCTGATGAGCCGGGGTTTGCTCCGCCCGAACCCCCGGGGAGGGTGGTGGGGCCACCAACGCCGGGGAGCGTGGCAGGTCCCTGGCTGTTGATGTCGCTGGGGAGGGTGGTCGGCGCGTTGGAGCCGCCGGGCGTGATGCCACTGGAGCCTGTGCCGCTGGAACTACCGCTCCCTCCGCCGGGGGCGGCGGTGCCAGAGGATCCGCTGCCGCTGGTGCCGCCGCTGGGAGTGTTGCTCGTTCCCGCACCGGTGCCGTTGGATCCGTTGTTCCCGTTGCGATCACATCCGATGAATGCGACGCCGCCGAGGGCGAGTGAGGCAGTGACAAGGAGTTGGAGCTTTTGCACGGTTGGTTCCTCCGCAGAATGGGTTAGCGCGACCACGTGACGCGGGGGCAAGCGATCAGGTGTGCGACCAAAATCCTGTGCCCACCCCCGCGAGACGAAGCCTCCTCCATCCTCACACCATGATGCCACGGTAAGGACGGAGGTAAAATTTCCATGATGTGATGGGAAGGAGCAAACCGGTCGCCCGCCTCGCGAGCCTTCCGAAAAGGCTGGGACCGCAGGGCGATAAAGAGATCGCAGGGCTACGTCGCGGAAGGAAGATAAACCGCGCATGCCCGCGCGTGAGATGCCTCGACCTTGGCCCGATCAAGAGGGATGACAACGTGGCGCAAGGGCGGGCGATCCGGCCGTACTTGGCGGAGTTCATGCATGTCGTAGGTGACAGAATCCAATCAGGCGGGCGGACCGGCCGATTACTTCTTGTCCTTGGCGTTTTCCTTCGCCATTTCCTTGTCCTTCGCGCCAACTGCGGGGGCCTTGGGCGCGGGCGGGCCCTTGGGGGCGAGGCCGATCTCGCGAACCCATACTTTGTCGCCTTCTTCGTGCGTGCGGAACTGAATTGCCGCGCCGGGCTTGAGTTTCTTCACTTCGCCGGCAAGCTTCGGGTCAGGGGTCCAGATCTTGCCGTTGAGTTTGCCGGGGACGAGCAGCGTGAGAGTCTTGCCTTCCTGATCCACCTCGGCCGACGGCGTCTTGTGGTCGTCAACTTCCGTTTCGCTCACCTTCACCACCTTGCCCGTGAGCGGCTGGGTGTACGGCTCGATCGCCGTTACGGTCTTTCCCTGCAGTTGGATCCAGACTGCGTCGCCTTCCTTGAAGTTGTTGGCGGCAGTCTGCAACTCGGGTTCGGGTTCGGTCCCGCCTTTTTCGATCTTGCGGGTGGCGATGGCGAAGACCATTTCCTGGCCGAACTTCGTGACGGTGACGTAGGTGTTCTTCGCCTTGCCGACTTCCTTGTCGGCCGCGCCGCGGAAGACGTAGCCATTGGGCGTATCTTCGCCGGGCTTGAGGGTGTACGTCTCCAGCGTCTTGATAACGAGCAACGGCGGCATCGAGTCGTAGGAGACCTTGATCCAGTCGCCGGACTTGAGGCCCTTGGCCACGTCGTAGACTTCGGCTTTGGGGACGGGCATGGGCTTGCGGTCGTCCTCGTTGGGGACCACGAGCGAAAGCTGCTTGCCGTTGACGCCCAGTGCAATGATCATGTAGGCCTGATGCCCCGCAGCATTGCCCTTGCTCATGGCACCGAACTTGGCAACCGTCTCCTCATCCTTGCCCAAGGCGGGCGAAAGCATGCATAAACCCGCCACGACAACCGCCAACCAAATCCTCCGCGCGTTCATGGGGTTTCTCCTGGTGGATCTACAGGTGCAGGCGACGTCAACCGGTAAGCCCATACGCTATCGCATACGTACGGATCTCACAAGCGGAATTCAATTCCGCTTGTGGCACAGCCGCCCCGGCTGTGTCTTTCTTCTTCCGCCTCGGGAGGAATCACAGCCGGGGACGGCTGTACCACATTGGGATGAACCGCAGGCCGGGGGCGGATGTGCCACGCGGGCACTTCTTGACGCCGCGGCACTCCTCCTCAACAATCGCGGGTCGTAACTACTTGCAGCGTGAAAGGACGACATGCACCGTTCGATCGAACACCCGGCCCTGAACCCCCTTAAGCAGCGTTTCCCCGACGCGAAGCTCTTGGTGACCGAGTTCCGCGGGATGGTCACCGTGGCCGTCCCCCGTGAAAACCTCCTCGGCATCGCCACCTTCCTCCGCGACGAGGCGAGCCTGCGATACGACATGCTCGCGGAGCTCAACGGCGTGGATTACCTCGGCTACCCCGCCGCTGTGCATCGCTTTGCCGTCAACTACGGCCTCACGTCCATCCCGAACAACAATCGCCTGTGGCTCAAGGTCTACCTCGACTCAACGGGGGACACGTCCCCCGGCCACGACCTGCGCGACGAGGAAGTGGTGGAGAAGGGCGACCCCGGGCTAAAGGTGACGAGCGTAACAAGCGTCTGGCCCGGCGCGGAGTGGATGGAACGCGAAGTGTACGACATGTTCGGGATCATCTTCGTGGGCCATCCCGACCTGCGGCGCATCCTGACGTGGAATGGATTCGGCAGTTATCCGCTGCGAAAGGATTATCCGCTGCGCGGAGTAGGCGAGCGTGAGCGTTACAAGATCATCACGCGCGAGGGCGCTTGAACGGTCTGCTCAGCCGGGCGGCCATTCACTCTTCTCAAATGCTCGAACCCATCACCCAGCGCCGATATCTCATTCCATTTAAAGCGGCGCGCCTTCCCCAGCAGTTCACCGACGTTCTCGTGATCGGCGGCGGAGTCGCCGGCCTTCGCGCCGCGATCGCGGCGGCGGCTGGCGGGGCGGACGTTCTCATCCTCACCAAAGACACCATCGACCAGTCCAACACCTGGTACGCCCAGGGCGGCATCGCCGCGGTCTTGCAGCCGCTGGACAGCTATGCGTCGCACGTCGCCGACACGGAAAAGGGCGGGGCGGGATTATGCGATCATGAGGCAGTCGAGATCGTCGTGAAGGAAGGCCCCGAGCGCGTGCTTGAATTGCTCGAGTATGGGGCGAATTTTGACAAACAGGAGGGCGGATCGCACGGGCTCGCTTTCACCCGCGAGGGCGGCCATTCCTTCGCCCGCATCGTTCACGCCTTCGGCGATGCCACCGGCAAAGAACTTGCGCAGACGCTCATCCGCACCGTGCGCGGACGGGAGCAAATCCGTGTTTCCGAGCAGAGCTTTGTCATTGACCTCATTACCGATGATAGCCGCTGCGTGGGCGCTCTCGCGCTGATCGACGGGAGCGTGCAGATCATCTGGGCCAAATGCACCATTCTCGCCAGCGGCGGAGCGGGGCAGCTTTACCGCGAGAGCACCAATCCCAAAATCGCCACCGCCGACGGCCACGCCATGGCCTACCGCGCCGGCGCGACGCTTCAGGACATGGAGATGGTGCAGTTCCATCCCACGACGCTCTATCTGGCCGGCTCGAGCCGGGCGCTGATTACCGAGGCCGTTCGCGGCGAAGGGGCATTCCTGGTCGATCGGCACGGGCATCGGTTCATGCCCGACTATCACGAGGCGGCCGAGCTCGCGCCGCGCGACGTCGTCAGCCGGGCCATCGTCGAGCAGATCCGCAAGACCCACTACACGCACGTCTATCTCGACGTGCGGCATCTGCCGCTCCAGGAGTTCCGCGGGCGCTTTCCGCAACTCGCGCTGCTCACCGATGAATTCGGCATGGACGTGAGCAAGGACCTCATTCCCGTCCACCCCGCGGCCCACTACATGATCGGCGGCGTGGACGCCGACCTGCAAGGCCGCTCCAGCCTGAATGGGCTCTACGCCGTCGGCGAAGCCGGCTGTTCCGGCCTCCACGGCGCAAACCGCCTGGGGAGCAACTCACTCCTGGAAGGCCTGGCCTTCGGCGCCCGCGCCGGCGCGGATGCTGCGAAGGCGGCGAAGGAATCGCGGATCATTTTCCCGCAGGCGCTGGAGCACAAGGTTCCTGATTCCACGCGGACCGAGCTGGACATCACGGATGTGAAGAGCAGCCTCCGCAGCGTGATGTGGCGCAACGTCGGCATCGAGCGCACGGGAGACCGGCTCGAGGAGACGCGCGAGATCATCGCGTTCTGGAGCCGCTACGTGATGGACAAAACCTTCGATGCCTCCGTCTCCCGCGACGCGGCCGTTGCGGGGTGGGAGCTGCAAAACATGCTGACGGTGTGCGCGCTGATCGCCTCCGCGGCGTATACCCGCACCGAATCCCGCGGGTCCCATTACCGCCTCGACTACCCCTCACGCGACGACGCCCACTGGCGGTTGCACCTGCTATGGCGCAGGCCGATGGAAACGCCGATCCCCGAACCGATTGACTAGAGGCGGATTCCCGACCCGTGTGGCACAGGCGGCCCGCCCGTGTTTGGCCGCAATAGCGGCGAATTCATGGGCGAGCCGCCCATGCCACATGTAGCCTGAAACCGCTTCTAAAATTGCGAGCAGACCTCTCTGTAGATTTCCAGGATTCGGTCCGCTTTTCTTTCCCAATCAAAAGTCTGTTCGACCCGGCGTCTTCCGGCGCGGCCCATTTCCGCCCGTAACTGCGGCGAACTCGCGAGCTTGAGCATCGCGGCGGCGAGGTCTTCGACGAATTGCCCGCGCGACTTGGGCGGGACAAGGATTCCACACGTCGCGTCCAGGTAGTCGGCGGGGCCGCCCCAGTCGGTGGCGATAACGGGCAGGCCCATGGCCATTGCTTCGAGCACGACCGCGCCGCCGCACTCGTATAGGCTGGGCAACACCAGCGAATCGGCCTCGCGAAGGCGGGCCGCGCAGTCGGCCTGGGCGACCCAGCCGTGGAAGGTGACTTTGCCGTCGAGGCTCAATGATTTGGCTTGTGCCTGGAGCTGTGAGCGCATCGGGCCGTCGCCCATGATGTCGAGTTGGGCGGCAGTTTTCTCCGCTACTTTTGCGAAGGCTTCCAGCAAGACGTTAACCGCTTTCCAATCCACCAATCTGCCGGTGAAGGCAAACCGGACCGGGCCGTTGGGTCGGCCGTCGCGCTCCGCGGCAGTCCACAGGGAAAGATCCACGCCATTCTCCACGAGTGTAATAACCCGCCCGCGCACGGCCTTGGGCAGTGCGAGCCGCGTGCGGTCGTTGGCGACCAACAGCACGTGCGCGCGGAGCTTGCCGGGCATGAGGCGGTTGACCAATCCGGAGAACATGCGCCCGACCCGCATGAAGGCGGACGTCACCGGCCCCTGCGTCGCCGCGAAGCCCGGCGGAAAGCGCATGCCGCCGTTCATCGGGCCGATCACCACAGGCACGCCCAGGCCGTGCAGCAGCGAGCTCTCCTTCGGTGAAACGGGAATCGGCTGATGCACCACATCAATGCGATGCTCCGCGATCAATCGCCGGGCCACCCGCTTCGCCTGCCTCTGGCTGGAAAGGCGGCTCAGAAAGCCGACAGAAAAGTGCCGCAGTTGCCCCGGCAACGGCTTGCCCAAGTGGTAGAGCAGGCGGTGATACTTCGTGTCCGGCAGAAAATGAATGCGGCCAAGGTCGCCCGGAAAAAGCCGCGACAGTTCTTCGCGCGTGCGCGAATGCACGATGAGCCACGCCTCAACGCCGCGTTTGCGCAGCACGCGGAAATAGTGAAGCGGGAGGATGGCTTCGCCCCCGAACCTCGCCGAGGCATGCTCGGCGACGATCAGCACCCGCGGGGTTTTGGCTGTCGATTCGGTCACCGCTTCCTTCATCGCCCGGCACCGGGAAAAACGCAAGCGGCACTGCGACACAACCGCGAAGCCGCGAAGGCAGACGCGAAGAAAAAGTGTCGCCACAGATGGACACAGATGAACACGGATAAGAGGAGCAGCTTTAGCGTGACACGGACGTCCCGCCCGTGCCCGGTGCATGGGAATTTTAGAACTGTTTGGCTGCAAAATTTCCCGAAATCTCTGGAGAGATCAGGCATGGTCGGGATGCCCATGCCACAGGAAACGCTCACCATCCGTGGTCATCTGTGTCCATCTGTGGCGACACATCCCCGCATCATCTTCGCGTCCGTCTTCGCGCTCTTTGCGGCTTCGCGGTTTTTCGTGCCACGGTTGCTTATGGCGGAGCGAACGACACGCGTTTTGCGCGATTAGAAAAAATCCGCCGAATGCTAAGTGAGTCGCGGCCGCGACCCGCTATGATGTCCTTCATGAAATCCTTCATCATCTTATTGTTGTTCGTGGCCCTCGGGGCGGCTGCCTACTTCACACGGCCTACGAAGGACAGCTTCCGCACGTTCATCGAGGAGAACACGACCAAGGACGATCACAACCTCGTCTCGCAGGCCATCGACAAGGCGAAGGCCGATTACTTCGCCAACGACTGCGAGATCAAGGACCGTTACCTCTGGGTCAGCATGCAGCGCCAGGGAAAGACGGTCTTCACCGGCGCCTTCGCGCACTGGTTCAGCCACGAAGAAGTGAAGAAGCAACTCCAGCAGGACCTGGACAAAGCCAAGGATAAGGCAAAGGACGGCATGGACGCGGTCGAGCATCACCTCGAAAAGAAGGCCTGACGCGGGTGAAATCCGAAACCCGCAACCGGACCGAAGACTTAACCACGAAGACACGAAGACACGAAGAATGCTGGGGCGCAAGGGCCTCCTTGCAATCCCTTCGTGTTTTCGTGCCTTCGTGGTTAACTCTCCTTTTCGGATTTGGGATTTGATTCGGGCTTCGGCGATTCGGAATCCGGATTTTCACCTCCCTTCTTCGCGCCGCAAGGTCCGCAGCACATACCACGGCATCCAGAGCGCGCAGCGACCCACCACGGCGAGAATCGTCCCGAAGATAATCCCCCGCAGGCCCCACCCCGCGTATTTCACGAAGCAGTAACTCGCGAGAACGTTCGTCGCCCCCGCGACCAGCACCGCGGCCGTGTACGGCTTCACTTTTCCCATCGCCAGTAGCACTGATCTTCCTGCCGCACTGCTGCCGCCTACGACGGTATGGATCAGCACCAGCGGGAGGATCGCGCGCGTCGAGGGGGCGCCCGGCCCGAACCATACGCGAAACAGGACGGGCGAAGCCGCCCACACGCCCGCCGCGGCGAGGGCCAGGATCGCGGTGCTCGCGAGCGTGCCGCGGACGTAATATCGGCGGACGTTTGCCCAGTCCCCTCCCGCGTGCGCCACCGCCGCCTTGGGCAGCAGCACCGCGGCGAGCGCCGTGACCAGCACGAGCAACCCCGAGTCGATCTGCACCGCCGGGGCGTACGCAGCGACGTCCACGGGCCAGAGAAAATGTGCGATTAGGAAGAAGTCGGTGGGGGAATACAAATAGTCGGCAACTTGCGCCAGCAGCACGAGTGAGCCGAAGGCGAAGAGTCGCTTCACCACCGCGGCCCGAGCGGGATCGGCGCCCCATTCCCGCGGCCCGTCGTCCAGCCAATAGGCCGCACATCGCCGGGATGCGACCAGAAGCAATCCCGAGACGAAGTACGCAGTCGCCGCCCCTTGCAGCGGGTCCTCCCTGAAGGCGGCAAACCACGCGAACGTCGCAATGACCCAGGCGAATTCCCCCCCGGCCAGCAGAAGGTTGTCCAAGGCAATGCGTCCGCGCGTTTGGAGCAGCGCCCCCGCGACGTCGCTGTAAAGTCGAAGCAGGGTGCCGCACCCGATCCAGACTACGATGCTTGACGCCTCGTCCACCAACCTCGTCGGGATAACGTGGAGCTTGTTGAAGCTGAACGCGTAGACGAACGTCAGGCAGAGACCGACCGCGATGGATAGCCGGGCGGCGAGGAGGCCGCTGGCATAGATCGTCGCGTCGTCGAGCGAGCGTGATCGCGGCGTTGCGTACTCAAGGCGAACTGGCCCTTGATCGGGAATGGGTACAACGATATCGCTTT
>JAQGHP010000124.1 GCA_028288775.1 Phycisphaerales bacterium
GGTGGGCGGGTACGCCCACCCTACATCGTTGCCGTGCGATCCGTACGCTAGGGCTCAAGATTCAACGCCGCGGCGGCCTCAAGATCGGCTAGGCGCTTCGCCCGCAGGATGCGCAGGTTCGCCACCAGGCGATCGACCGAAATCAATGTTCGTTGGCTGTCGAGCAGGTCCAAGAGGGTGGCGTGGCCGGATTCGTAGCTCGTGCGGGCTACGTCCACCATGTGACGGGTGCGCGGGAGGATGGTTTGGTCGAAGAGCACCAACTGGCGATCGGCGTCGCGGATTGTGGCGAGGTCTAGGATGACCTGTGCCGCGAGGTCGTTTGTGGTCTGGCGGCGCATGGCGTCCGTGGCGCGGAGGTTGGCCTGGGCCTGGGCGATGGCGGCGTTTAGCGCTTCGTAACGGAACAGCGGGAGGGTTGCCTGACCGAGGAGGTTCTGGGTGATGCCGGCGAGGTCGGTGCCGGCGCTGAGATTGAAGTCGGGGAAATATTGGAGACGCGCGAGCTGCACAGCGTCGCTTCGGCCGCGAGCCTCGGCGGCGAGGGCGGAAAGCTCGGGGTTGCGCTGGGCTACGAGCGCGAGAAGCTGGGCGTCGTCGTGTCCAATAGAACTTGCTGGTGGCAGTGCTTCGGGGACGGGGAGGGGCGCATCGGGCGGGCGATCGAGCAGCGCGTTGAGGGTTGCCCTTTGGGACGGGAGCTGGGCCTTCATTGTTTGGATGTCGTTGTTCGCGAGGTCCACTTCGTTTCTGGCCTTGAGTACGTCCTGCTGGCCCGCCGAGCCGGCGCGGTTGCGGGCTTCGGTGATGGTTGCGGTGGTGTCGAGCAGTTGCCGGTTGGATTCGGACAAGCGGATGAGCTCCGCGCTTAAAGCGTAGTCGTAATACGCGGCGAGCACTTTGCCGCGAAGCTCGAACTGGGCTTTGCGAAAACGCAGGCCCGCGGCACGGGCGTTCTGCAGGGCGATGCGTGCCGCGGCGTCTAGCTTGCCGGGCCACTTGATGTCGGTCATCGGGTCGTTGCCGAGCGTGAGCGAATTCATTCCGCTGGAAGTGCGGCCGCGCGTGATCGTCGAACCCAACGCGACGTTGAGCGTGGTGCTCTGCGTACCGTCCTGCGGGATTTGCTCGATGGCGGAGCGCCACTGCCAGTAGCGGGTTTCCAGATCGGCGTTCGCGAGCATCGCGTGTTGCACCAGATCGTCGGCGGTGGGCGCATCGGGCAGCGGAAGCTGCCCGCGCTTCTCCGCCGGTTTTTCAAAGCGTTTTCCTGCGGCGATGGCCGCTTGTCTTTCCTCCCGTTCGCCGGGCGGATGAACGGTGCAGCCGGCAAGCAGGGCGGCGAGCGTGAGCGCTGCTGCAAAGAAAACGGAACGCAAGATGGTCGCGCTACGCATTGGGCTGCCTCCCGTTTGCATCGGCGATTACGGCGCTGGCAAGTGGGAACCCGCCGGCGCGACCGTCCGGTTCTTGCCAGAGCGTGAAGCTCTTTGCGACGTAAAAGAGGATGGGATAGATGAGCAGTTCCATGAGGAAGCTCGTGAAAAGTCCGCCGAGCATCGGGGCGGCGAGCCTTCGCATCACGTCCGAGCCGGTGCCCGTCGCCCAGAGCAGCGGCACGAGCCCGATGAACGCCGCGGCGACCGTCATCGTCTTGGGCCGAATGCGTTTCACCGCGCCGTCATGCACGGCGTTCCACAGGTCTTCCCGGTTGCGCATGCGGCCCTGGGCCTTGAAGCGCTCGAAACTGTTGTCGAGGTAGAGGAGCATGACCAGCCCCGTCTCGGCGTCGAGGCCGGCCAGCGCGATCATCCCGACCCACACCGCCAGCGACAGGTGATAGCCTAATAGCCACAGCAGCCACACCGCGCCCACGAGACTGAACGGCACGGCCAAGATCACCACGAACACGCGAAACCAGCTTCGCGTGCTGGCATAAAGAAGAATGACGATGGTGAGGATCGTAAGCGGGACGGCCCACTTGAGCCGGGCGTTGGCTTCCTGAATCTGCTCAAATTGCCCGGACCAGACGAGCGTGTAGCCGGCCGGGAGTTGAAGACCCTCGGAGACGGCCTTCTGCGCATCCGCGATGTAGCTGCCCAGATCGCGGCCGGTGACGTCTACGTACACCCACGCCGATCGCCGGGCGTTTTCACTCTTGATCATCGGCGGGCCGGGGTTGATTTTCACGTCAGCCATAAGCCCCAGCGGTACCTGCGGGCCGGCGGGCGTGGGGACGAGTACCTGCTTGATCGTCTGTGGGTCATCGCGCAGGTCGCGGGCGTAGCGGACGTTGACGGGGTAGCGCTCCAATCCCTCGACGGCGGTGGTGACTTTCATCCCACCCAGGGCGGTGCTGATGACGTCCTGCACGTCGCCGACGGTGAGCCCGTAGCGTGCCGCGGCTTCGCGATTGACCTGAATGTCGAGGTAGTAGCCGCCGAGCGTGCGCTCGGCGTAGGCGCTGGTCGTGCCCGGCACCGAGAGCACGATGGCGGAGGCCTTCTGCGCCAGGTCGCTCAGAACCTGTAGGTCCGGCCCCATGACCTTAATGCCGACGGGTGTTTTGATTCCGGTCGAGAGCATGTTCGTGCGGTTTTCGATGGGCATGGGCCAGGCGTTGGCGACGCCGGGCATCGTGACGACAGCGTTGAGGCCCGAATGATTTGTGCCATCCGGGTCAGCCCATCCGTAGACGAGCTCCTGCATGGTGATCTTCCGCTCGGTCGGCCAGAAAGTGTGCTCGAAAGGCCATCGGAGGGGAGAAGGCCATTTGTCGAAAAAGTGGTCGAGCTTTCGCCGACGCCACTTGGCGGGATCGGTCTCGAGGCGTGCGACGCTTTCGATCATGTCGAGCGGCGCCGGATCGGTGGCGGAATCGGCGCGCCCGATTTTTCCGTAGACGCTTACAACTTCAGGGAACATTTTGATGAGCTTGTCGGTTTGCTGGAGGACCTGCCGGGCCTTCGTGACGCTGATGCTCGGGTCGGTCGTGGGCATGTAGAGCAAATCGCCCTCGTCCAGCGGCGGCATGAATTCGCTGCCGAGCCTTTGGAATGGCCAGATCGCGGAGAGGACCAGCACCGCCGCAGCCACAAGCACCGCCCACCGATATCGAATGGCCCCGGCGAAGAGCGGCGCATAGATCTTCTGCAGGATGTGGCTGATGGGGCTCTTTTCCTCATGAATGATGCGCTGCGGCACGAGCAGCATCCCCGCCAAAACCGCCCAGCCGATGCTCATCCACCAGCGGTAGGGGAGGAGTTGCGGTTCGATGGTTGGCAGAAGCCACAGCACCCCGGCCGGGAGCAGCATCGCCGCGAGCGTGAGGAAGAGATTCAGCTTCCAGCCCCACTGCTTGGGCAGCACGCGGCTCGTGATGAAGTAGTACATCAGCACCGGGATGATGGTCACGGACAGCAGCGCCGCCGCGGCCATGGCGAAGGTTTTGGTAAACGCCAGTGGCCGGAAAAGCCGGCCGGACTCCCCGGTCAGCACGAATACGGGAAGGAAGCTCACGGTGATGATGAGGAGCGAAAAGAAGAGGCTCGGGCCGACTTCCTTCGCGGCGTCGATGATGATTTCCCCGCGCGGCCGGGGCTCGCCGCCGGCGTGAACGCGTTCTTCTTCGCGGTCGAGATGCTTGTGCGCGTTCTCCACCATGATGATCGCGCTGTCCACGACCACGCCGATGGCGATCGCGATCCCACCCAGGCTCATGATGTTGGCGTTGATGCCCAAAAGGTGCATTACCAAGAGGCTCGTGAGCACGCTGCACGGCACGACGAAAATCGCGACGAGCTCGCTACGGGCGTGGAGAAGAAACACGATGCACACGAGGCCGACGACGATGATTTCCTCAATGAGCGTGTGCTTGAGCGTGTGGATCGAGCGGGCGATGAGATCGGAACGGTCGTAGGCGGTTTTGATGAGAACGCCGGGCGGCAGGCCGCCTTCGAGGTCGGCGAGCTTCGCCTTGGCGTCCTGTACAACTTGGTAAGCGTTGGCGCCGAAGCGTGCGATGACTACGCCGCCCACGGCTTCGCCCCGGCCGTTCCACTCGCCGACGCCGCGGCGCTCGGCCCCGGCGACCTGGAGCGTCGCCACATCCGAGAGCATGATCGGCGTGCCGTTCGGGCCGACGCCGACGGGCACCTTCGCGAGGTCCGCGACTCCCTGCAAATACCCGCGGCTGCGGACCATGTACTCGTTCTCGCTCATCTCGACGACGGACCCGCCCACGTCGTTGTTCGACCGCTGAATTGCGCCAACGATCGTGGCGAGCGGAAGCTTGTACGCCAGAAGCTGCTCGGGCTTGAGCACCACCTGGTATTCCTTCACGAACCCGCCGATCGACGCGACCTCCGCCACATTGGGCACCGCGGTTAGTTGGTAACGGAGATACCAGTCCTGTATGCCGCGGAGCGAGGCGAGGTCCTGGTTTGAAGAGACGAGGGGCTTGCCGGTCAGGGGGCAGACGCCGGGGGTTTCGAACGCCCGCATGCGCTCGAGTTTTTCGCGGCGGTTCGCCGGGGCTTTCGACGGGTCGGCGTACCACGCGTCGCGCTCGGCGTCGTGCCACACGCCTTGCGGATGGTCGGGGCAGTAGTAGCCGGGGTAGAGCGTGTACTGGTAGACCCATCCGACGCCCGTGGCATCGGGCCCGAGCTTCGGCTCGACGCCGCGGGGGAGCCGGTCTTTTACGAAATTGAGGTATTCCAGCACGCGGCTGCGCGCCCAGTAGAGGTCTGTGCCGTCGTCGAAGATGACGTAGACGAACGACTGCTCGAACATGCTGGTGCCGCGGACGACCTTGGCGTGGGGGATGCCCATCATCGCGGTGGTGAGCGGATAGGTGACCTGGTCCTCGACCACCTGCGGGGCCTGGCCGGCAAAGTCGGTGGTGACGATGACCTGCACGTCCGAGACGTCCGGGATGGCGTCGAGGCTCACGTGGAGCGTCGCCCAGACGCCGCCCACGACGAGCATCGCCGTCAGGAGCAGCACCATCAGGCGGTTGCGAACGGAGAGTTCGATCAGCTTGGCAATCATGGTTGGCCTTGGCCGTCACGCGACGGCGATCATTGATCCTTCATCATTTCCGACGGCTGCGACGCGGGCGGCGCACTGCGGAGCTTGTCGATTGCCTCGGTCGTGCGGCTCTCCACGTCCAGGAGGAACTGCCCGCTCGTCACGACCAGTTCGCCGGGCGCGAGCCCTTCGAGAATCTGTACCCGCCCGCCATCGCCGGCGAGGCCGGTCTTTACGTTGCGCGGACTGAAATGACCCTGGTCCTCGGCGACGAATGCGATCTTCCGAGTGCCGGTGTCGATCACCGCTTCACGCGGAACGAGCAGCGCATCCTCCACCGGCCGAGCGACGATCCGCACCGCGGCGTACATCCCCGGCTTGAGCTTCGCGTCGGGATTATCGAGCGTGGTGCGGACCGTTACGGTGCGGGTCATGTGATCGACGTGCGGGGTGATGAAGGAGACCTTGCCGCCGAAGACCGCGCCGGGCATGCCGTCGAGCGTGGCCTCGACGCTCTGCCCGAGCGACGCGAGCGGCACCTGCCCCTCGTAGACCTCCGCGTCAAGCCAGAGCGCGGAATGGTCCTCCACCCGCATGAGCTTCATCCCTGCTTGAACCGCTGAGCCTTGTACGATCGCAAGGTCTACAACCGCGCCGCTCGCCGGGCTGCGGAAGGGCACGGTGCGCGGGGCATGCGGGGCGGCGGCGATGGCCTCGATGTCCTCCTGGGCGATGTCCCAGAGCGCGAGCTTGCGCTTCGCCGACGCGAGTAATCCATCCGCCTCTTTCTTCAAGACGTCGCTTGTGCCCGCGCCCAGGCTCTTGCGCGCGCCGGCCGCGGAGATCAATTCCTCCTCCGCGACCAGCAAGTCGGGGCTGTACAGGTCGAAGAGCACCTCGCCTTTGTGGACGTGCATTCCCTCGGTCGCGGCGTAGAGCTTTTCCACCCAGCCGCCCACCCGCAACGATACATCATGGAGCCCGGGCTGTGGGACTTTGAGCATCCCGACCGCCCGGATGCTCGTCTCCAGCGGCCCGCGCACGACGGGCGTTGTCCGCACGCCCATGTTCTGCACCACGGTCGGGTCGATGGTGACCGACGCCCCGGCAGATGCGTCCTTCTCGTAGACCGGGACCATCTCCATGCCCATCGCACTTTTCCCGGGCTTGTCGGAAATGGAAGACGGCCCGAGCATGGGATCCCACCAGTAGAGAACTTTCTTCGGACCGCCCGTGGCCGCGCCGTTGGCGTCGTTGAGCGGCGTGAGATCCATGTGGCAGATGGGGCACGTGCCCGGATGGTCCTGGATCACCTGCGGGTGCATGCCGCAATGCCAGAGGTGCTTGCCGCTGGCGTGCTCCATCGAGCCTTCGCCCGCGGCGTGCATCCCGTGCATCCAATGGGGACGGATCAACACCACGCCGGCGACACAGGCCGCGACTAAAAACAGAACGCCCGCCGAGGCAAGGAGAGACTTTGAATTCATGACCGGTTCCCTTCGCAGGTGCCGAGAGGAGGCAGGGGGGGGAATCGTGATCGGGCGGCCGCGTGAAACGCGAACGCCCTGAACCGTCCCATTCGAGCGGGACGGCAGAATCAACGAGTTGGCGAAGGTGGGATCAAATCAGCAGGGAACAATGCAGCGCAATGAGCGTGCGAGGGCTGGCAAAACCGAGTGCGTCAACCGGGGCCTGCTCGAAAAAGGCAGGAGTGTGCGCGAAAGTCACGAGGGAAAAGTCCGGCGTCAGAAATGCCGGGAGCAGCGCGGGATTGCCCTGATGCGGCAAGCTCTTTTCCACCGCCTTGGCGACTACATACCCACCCTGGCAAAGCGGGCAGCGGCCATCCCCGGCCGGCGCGGGAGACTTGTCGCGATGCTGTTGGCAGCAGGGGGACTGTGCCGCGATGCCTTGTGCTTCCCCGCCCAGCGCACAACCCGCGGCAGTGCAGGTGGAGCTGACAAACAGCACCACCACCGCCGAAAGCACTGCGAGGGTTTTCGCTAAAAACGGGAACATCGCGAAGGAACTG
>JAQGHP010000128.1 GCA_028288775.1 Phycisphaerales bacterium
GTCATGGGAGCACGCGATTGTGACGTGGCACAGCCGCCCACCGCTGAGATCCCATGTGGCAAAGCAGCCCCGGCTGTGATTCCGCCGGAGTCGGACGCCGGAGACACAGCCGAGGGCGGCTGTGCCACACGGCTATTTTCCGTCGGGGGCGGCCCAAGCACCACGCATGTGTTCGCGCCCCCGAAGCCGAGTGACGTGTTCAGGGTCGCGCGGATGCGCGCGGGTTGCGATGTTCCGGTGGAAACGTGCAGGCCGGGGAATTCGAGGTCTTCCGGGCAGACGTTGGGGCAGGCGGGCACGATCTGATCGCGCAGGCACAGGGCGGAGAGGATCAGCTCCACCGCGCCCGCGCCGCCGAGTGTGTGGCCGAGATGGCTCTTGAACGCGACCACCGGCACACGCGGCAGGTCCGCGCCGAACACGCGGGAAAGGGCCGCGAACTCTCCGGCGTCGTTATCGGGGGTGCCCGTCGCATGAGCGGCGATCAGGTCGATCCGCGAAGGCTCGACGCCCGCATCTTCCAGCGCCGCCCGCATCGCGCGGGCCGCGCCTTCGCCTTCGGGGTGCGGCTGCGTGAGGTGGTGCGCGTCCGCGGATTCGCCATGGCCCAGCACCTCGGCCAGGCCGCGCGCGCCGCGCCGCGCCGCATCGTCCGCGCGCTCCAGCACGACGATGCCGTACCCCTCGGCGAGTTTCATTCCCTGCCGGCCGCGGGTGAACGGGCGGAGCGGGCCGGGGGCCACGAGCCGCAGGCTGTTGAACCCGCCGTACACGTACTCGCTGATCGCGTCGTACCCGCCGGCGATGACGCAATCGAGCCGGCCGCTGCGCAGGAGGGAAAGGGCCAGCGCGATGCTCCCGAGGCTCGAAGAGCAGGCCGAGCAAGCCGTGGCGGAAAAGCCGGTGAAGGGAAGCCCCGCAGTCGCGTCGCGCAATGTCGCGCCGGCGAGAAAATCGGCGAGGGCGGCATTGTTACCCGATCGAAAGAACCGCCCGCCGGCCCGCATGCCGTGGAGCGTCGTGCCGAGCATGAATCCGCAACGACTCGGAGAATAGGGCAGCGGCTTGCCGCCGCCGGCGTCCGCCAGGGCCTCGGCAATCGCGTGGCGCAGATACCGCACCTCGCGGGAAGCACGCGGATCGCCCGCTTCAGAAAGCTCTGGCGCCTGCCCGCCCGTGCTCCCCTCCGGCAGCGGCTGCTCGATCGCGCTCAGCGGCCCAAGCCCGCAACGGCCGGCGCGGATGGCCTGCCACGTCGCTTCGCGCGTCAGGCCCAGTGGAGTCACCAGCCCCGCGCCGGTGATGAGGATGTGCGGTCGATCGACACTCATCGTCGCCCGAACCATTTCGCCTTGAGCTGCGCAATCTTCCGTTTGCCCGGCGGGCGCTCAGTCGGCGCGCCCGCGTCCTCCATCCACGCCGGTCGGTTTTCCAGCCACTGATCGGGAAATCGCCGGACGTATTTTTCCAGCACCGCCGCGAGTGTCCCCATCGCCATGTCGGCCGACAGCATGCCTTCGCCTTCCCCAACGCTGATCGGCTCTTCGATAAACAGCCGCACCTTTCCCTCCGGCGACCGCACGGAAAACACCGGCACCATCGGCGCGCCGCTCGCCAGCGCGAGCTTTACCGGCCCGGTCGGCAGCAGCACGTGCCCGCCGAAGAACGGCATCGCCCGCCCCTTCTGCCCGGGCATCACGCGGTCCCCCTGAATGAGCACCACGCCGTCGGCCCGTAGCGCATCCCGCAGGCGCATCCAGACGGTCCACCCCTGCTCGACCGGCACTTCCACCACGCCCAGCCTCCGGCGAAGGGTCGAGCGAATCTGCTCGAACAGCCCCAGCGCGTCGCGGTGGAAGAGCACATGCACGCGGCTTTGTTCATGTTCCATCAGCGCTGCCGTGCCGACTTCGAAGGAGCCCATGTGGGCCGTGACGATGATTGCGCCTTTGCCGGCAGTTGGGCCGGATGTGCGGGCGGCCAGGTAGCGCTCCGCGCCTTCGACCGATTCAATGCGATCGAGCATCTGTCGGCGCGACAAGCCCAGGCAAAGACCCACGTCGCAGACGAAATCGAAGAAGTTGCCGATCGTCCGGCGGGCGAGGGTTTCGCACTGAGCGACGCTCGCCGCGTCCCCCAATATGCGGCGGGCGTTGGCCATCATGCCGCCGTACAGATGGTCGGAAAAGTTCCACACGCCCCAGAGGAAAAACGGCTTGGCGCTGCGTGCAAACCCGGGATGCCGCCGTGCGTGCCAGAAGAGAAAGTTGAGCCAGAACTTCGCCGATTCACGGTTCGCCCAAGCCCGCGCCACCGCCCACGCCCGGCCAAGCTTTCCCGCGCACTCGCACTCGCCCGCAAAGGCGGGAGCGGCCGCGCGGGTTACGGACGCACCCGCGTGCGCGGCTATTTCGACCGCGGGCGCGACGGCCGGACCGATGGCAGCTTGTGCATCCATTCGCATGGGGAATAGCTATTGATACGGATCGAAATGAGCCGCGTTCGAAACGCTCACGGGGCCGAAGAAGGTTCAAATGATTCGGATGCGCTATCTTTCGTGGCATGGGTTTTCAACCCATGGTTCCGGTACCGCGGAACGATCGTACCTTTCGTTGCGTATCATGGCGTAGCCGGCCTACTTCGCCGCGGAGTACCTCGGGCACGGGTTGGAACCCCGTGCCACGATAAGGGCCGGGGCCACGCACATTCATTTCTTGTCGGGTCGATTCTCCAGCCCTTCGAGCGGCCGCACGGTTTTGGTGCCCGCCGGAACTTTCAGATCCAGGTCGCCCACGTCTGCATTGATCTTCACGTTGAGAAAGTGGATGGCCGTACGATCTCCGTCGGCGTCCGTCAGCTCGGCCCGGATCATATAAGCGCCCGCGATGTCCAGCAACACGCGGACGTCCTGCACGTGCTCGCGCAGGGCGGGGTCGGTGGGCGTTAATTTCAGGGCCAGAAACTTCGCCGGGTCCACCGAATCATCGAGTTCCTTTGCCGGAATCTCGGTGAACGAAAACCGTTCCTTCAGCACCGCCAACCGCGGCAAGGGCGACGCCGCGAGCTCGCCCAGGCGCTGGTCGAGCGTGTAGAGCTCGAGGGTGGATTGCGCGGGGTAATAGACCCGCGCCTCCTTGTCCGTCACCAGCAGCACGCTCTTCTCGGGGCGATCGGTGTCCCAGCGCATCGTCGCACCCTTCACGCGAATCTTCCCGCCCGACACCAGCGGCTTTCGCAGGAGGGCCGTGTACTTGCGCTGCTCGAAATCCGCGGCCAGGCTGGTGATCCGCCCGGCGCGAGCGTCGATCTCCGTCATCCGCGCCCAGAGCTTTTCGTCCACCGCAGGCGCGGCAGGTTGGGTGGCCGGGGCGGGACCCCCGGCGACCGCGAGCGCCGCAAAAAATGCGATGGAGAAGAATGCAACCAACCCCGCACCCTTCCGTGGCTTGGGCGGCTCGCCCAAGTGCAACGCCTTGGCGTCGCAAGGCTTTAGGGAATGGAAGACATGGGCGGGCTGCCCATGCCACGGGATCAGACGCATGCAACAAGTCCACTTCATGACTGACCCGCCGGCCGGCTCAGGGTTAGCGTACCGCGTGCCACGACCGCATCGCCCACCGCCGCCGACACTTCAAACTGCTGCAATTCCCCCATCGTGCGGAGCATTTTCGACCGGAGCACGATTCGCGCCGGCGGCATCACCGCCTGCTCGAAGCGCACATCCACCTGGGCCAGCTTCCCGCCCCGAGCGCCGTTGTCCGTGCCCACCAGCCCCGACAGTTGCGCCAGCGCCTCCGCGATCAACACGCCCGGCACGATCGGATTTCCCGGGAAATGCCCGGCGAAAAACGCCTCGCCGCCCGACACCGCCCACTCCCCCTCGCCCGACTCGCCTTCCCGAATGGCGAGCACGTTCGACACGAACCGAAAGGGCTCCCCGTGCGGCAGACGCTTCAGATAATCCGCCGGGGTCGGCGGTGCCGCGGCCACGGCCGCTGTTGCCCCGGAACCGCCGGCGAGCTGATCGTCCACGTACGCCGCCAGCGTCGAGACGTTTTGAAACACCTGCTTGCCGACGGCCTCGCTGGGGATCTTCACCTTGAACTGCTTTTCGATGCTGGTCATCAGGAGCAGGATGTCGAGCGAATCGAGATCGACATCTGTTCCGAAAAACGGCATGTCGTCGGGGATTGCGCCCTCGCCGAGCTTAAGGTCGCGGCGCAGCAGGGCCTTGATCTGTTCGAGCGTCTGCGGCAGTGGTTGGGGCATAGGGGTTGGAAACCTTACAAACGTGTCCGCGCCGGCCTGAGATGGGCGGGCCGGTCTCTCCTCGAGGCGGCGGCCCGATTGTGTTCATCGACCCGATTTTCGCAAGACAAAACGGACGCCGACGTCCGCGACCTCCCACCGGGCTGGGCTAATCACCTCGAGGGGAAAACTTTCGGAAGAAAATGGCGGCTGCGCCGCGGAGGGTGAGCGGATAGAATCATGCGCGGGCGCGGCACACGGATTTCAAGGTTGCAATGACGGAGGCTCATGCGTCCCCTCCGGCGATCCCCGGTCGCCGGAAGCTCGACGAGCGTGCGGAGATGTCTGCTATGGCCAAGGCGGTGCGGATCGAAGGATTGGTCCGGGCGGCGAACGCCGTCCGCCGGGAATTGGTCGGGCCCGTAACACCCGACCGGCGCGAGCGGCTGAAGACCGCGGTGGCGGAGAACCTGCGGAAGGTCCAGGAAATCCTCCGCGAAAACCGCGCCCGCCTCGAGCATCTTCCCGCGCCTTCGCAAAGGGCGTATCGGTTTCTTGCCGGGGTGAATTGGGCCGGGGTCCCGACCGCCCGGGCGGTCGACGGGCATGCGCCGCCGCTGCCGGTGACTTCCGTCTCCTGGCGGGGGCTCAGCAGCTTCGTCAACCGCACGCTCGATCGGCTGGGGACGGACCTGACGGCGGGTGAATTGTCGCAGGCGCGCGGGGCGATCGCGCGCACGAGCAGGCAGATCGAGCTGTCGATCGGCCGCCGCCAGATTCCGCCCGACCGGCTGACCCCCGCCACGCGCGAGCTGCGCGGGTGGGTGGCGTTCTTCTCGCGCGAGCAGGGCCTGGCCGACTACGTGCAGGCGCGTTCCGCGGCGAGCCGGATTCTCGACGCCGCCGCCGCCACATCGCGCCACTACCCCCCGCCGCTGGTGATTCATTTCCGCCCGATGACCGGCATCTACAAGCTGCGGCCGTCGAAGCGCGGGCCGGTGCTATGGCTGCCCACGCCGATGATCGCCTTTGACGCCGCGGCGCTGGGCGCACTGGCCGAGCTGGTCTTCGATCGCAGCCGCGACGCCAAGCAGCGCGTCATCCTGCTACTGACGGGTGTGGGCTACCAGGCCGTGCGCGCCGAGCTGGACGCGCTGGGGGGGACGGTGGACCTCACCCGCGGCGCGGCGCACGACCTGGCCGCCAGCTTCGATCGCGTGAACTCTGCATACTTCGGCGGAAAGATGCACCGCCCGCGCCTGACCTGGAACCGCACATTCACCGGCCGCAAGTTCGGCCACTACGACTGGATCCTGGACACGGTGATGGTCAGCCGCACGCTCGATTCACCCGAGGTTCCCGAGTTCGCCGTGGATTTTCTGGTCTTCCACGAGCTGCTGCACAAGTTCCACGGCCTCCACTGGGTCAATGGCCGCGGCTATGCCCACACCCAGGAGTTCCAGCAGAGCGAATTAAAATTCGCCCGCTTCCACGAAGCCGAAGCGATTTTGCAGCAGTTGGCGAAGGTGAACAGGCAGTAGGAGAGTAAAAAGTAAAAAGTAGAAAGTAAAAGGTGAGAAGAGGAGCAGTCTGAAGCGACACCGGCCGGGCCGATCCGCCGTTTTTTACTTTGTACTTTTCACTTTTTACTTTTCCTTCCCCCCAGTATCGCCCCGCATTGCCGCAGGTATTTGATCTGCTTGCCGGTGCAGCGCGCTCCGCGGAGGTCCACGAGATAGAAATCCACCCCGGCGATCTTCGCGCCGCGTAGGTCGGCGTTTCGGAGATTGGCCTTGCGGATCTCCTCGGGCGGCTTGAAGTCGCGGTCGTGGAAATCATCCGTGTAGAACCCGGTGCGGCTTCCCTCGCACGGGACGACGCTGCCGACCAGCCCGCTGCGCGTGGAGCCGGCGTGGAACGATGCGCCGGTGAGGTCCGCCCGCCGCAAGTCCGCCCCTTCCCAATCCACATCAGCCAGGCCGGCCCACTTTAGTTTCGCACCGCGAAAGTTTGCACCGGGCATTCGCGCGCCCGTCAGCAGCGCGTGGGTGAGGTCGGCATGCGAAAAGTCTGCCGCCGGAAAGCCACAATATTCGATGTGCGCACGAGTGAGATTTGCCCCGGCGAATCGGGCGCCGGTGAAATTGGCACGTTGAAACGACAGACCGACGAGCCGCGCCTGCGTGAAATCGGCGTCGGAGAAATCGGCATCTTCGATCGTTGCGCCCTCCAGGCTCGCGCCTGCGAAGACGGTGTCGCTGCATCGCGTCGAATCGAGGCAGGCCCCATCGAGAATCGCATTTTTGAAATCCGCGGCTCGCAGATCCGCGTCGATCAATGTCGCATAAGAAAAGTCCGCGCCAACGGCGCACACCTTCTCCAGTTTTGCATCGCTGAAATCGGTGTGGTCGCACGATGCACTGCGCAGCGAGGCACGACTCAGCGACGCCCCGCGAAGATTGGCTTGCACGAGCGTAGAGTGATCGAGTTTCGCTTCGGTGAGATCGGCGTTTTGCAGCCGGGCCAGGGTCAGATCGCAACCGATCAGGTTCACCCCCGACCAGCGCGCACCCTTTAGCACGGCGCGGTGCAGACAGAGCACGACGCCCGCCTCGGGCCGCCATCCCGCGCGTGCGGCGATTAAAATTCCCGCGGCGTTCGCGTGAGCCGCCGGGGGGCCTGACCGCAACGTCCGCTCCAAGGCGCCCAGTGCCGCGGGTTCGCTAGCGACGAGGCGGGCGACCTGCGCCAAAACATCGTCGGGTAAAGGTCGGACGAGAATAGACTTCGCGGTATTCTTGAGCAGCGCTGCGGCGATACATTCCGAGGCCAGCGGCACGCGAACCGCGCGGTGGCGGATCAGCCGTCGCACGCGAACGTCCAGGTGCGTCGCTACTTCGGCCTCCACCCCGATGCCGTCGTAGCTTTGAATACCGTCCAGGCAAAAGCTCGCCGCTGCATCCCGCATGGCCGGATTCGGCGCTTCGAGCCCCACGTACCAGGTCAGTGCCGCGGAGACCTTCGCGACGTTGTCGTCCGCGGCCATGACGTCCAGCACGACCCGCCATAGTTCGGGCGATCCGTCGAGGGCGGCGGAATCGGGGTCCGCGGCCGTGCGCCCCATTACCGCGCCGACGCGGCCGCGGTGCGTCGCGGCCAGATATTGGATGCAATCGTCTTGCGTCCACTGCGCCATCTGCAGGAGCACGAGCGGCTTAAAGCTGCTCTGCTTTCGCGTCGTATAGACCACTACGCTGCCTGCAGGCGCTACCAGAATCTCATCAACATTGCGGTCTATGAGCCGCAGGCGCGGTTCGTTGTGAAATAGGGAGGAAAGGTGCTCGATCGCCGTCGATTTTCCCGAACCGCTTGGCCCGTACAAATTGACGACCCCACCCCCCGCGGCGAGGATCCCGCTGATGTGCCGTTCGAGCGGCAGCGCCGCTCTGCCTACCTGTGTCCGGACGCGCGGCACGACCGGCGCTCGCCCCGGAACGGGTGCGCCGACGCTGGCAACATCGGGGCCGAAAGGAAACATCGCGCACATTATAGATAGCGAGCGCGACGGAAGGCACGAAACTTTTCCTGAAGAAATGGCGGCCGGGGTATAACCTTGTGCTGACGCGGGCGCGCCGCCCGAGCGAGGAGCAGCGAGTCTTGCGAAGAATCGACGGCCGACGAACCTGTACTCAACTTGCACGCATCGCTTCCACGTGCTTATTGCTCCTGCTGCTCGTCGGCTGCGCCCCCGCCGAGAAGCTGCCGACCTACCCATGGACGGATGCGCGCAGCGCATTGCACGTCCTCGCCGAGCGGGCCGGCGCGGTACATGCGGCGTCCGCCGAGTGCGCGCTGACGCTTACACGGCCCGACGGGGAGAGCGTGCGGCTTGACGGCGCGCTCGCGATGAAGCCGCCGGGATCGTTGCGGCTGCGGGCCTGGAAATTCAATCAGGCGATCTTTGATCTCACCCTTACGCCCGAGGGGTTGTGGGTGGTGACCCCGCAAGACCCTGCGCGGCGCGACAAAGTGCTGCCCGCGAGCATCAGCGCGGGGAAGATGGCCAGGGCGTGGGCGCTGTTTTCGGGAGGGTTCTTTACGGCCGATGACCTGATTGTCCACGACCCCGGCGGCGCGCGCTTCCAGGTCGAGCGCACAATCGACGGCCAGCGCGTTCGCTGCGACGTCGAGCGGGCGACGCTCACGCCGCGGCGGTATTCGGTGTTCGACGCGGGCGGCGTAGCGCGCTTCACGCTTATTGCCGACCGGTACGAGGATTTTCACGGAATCATCTGGCCCGTGCGGCTGAGCGCGGTGAGCGAAAGCGGAAAGATTGCGATCGAGCTGCACGATGTGGAACTGAATGGCGAACTGCCGCCGGGCGCGTTTACCCCGCCCCGGCGGGCGCAGCGGGTGCCGTGACCGCGACACCTGAGGAGACACGCCTGGCCCTGGCCCATCGCCTACTCACCGCACCCCTTCGTCATCCGGCCGCCGCGATCGGATTGGCCCTGGCGTGCGCGCTGCTCGCGGCGGCGGGCACGAGCCGCATTCATGCCGAGGGGTCGCTGGCGGCGATGTTCGCGCGGGATAACCGATCGGCCGATGCATTGGTGCGCGTGCTCGATGATTTCGACACCGCCGACGATTTACTGGTCATGGCGAGTCTTCCGCCCTCGGATGCCGCCAGTGCGGCGGACGTCGACCGGTTGCTGGCCTTCGGCCGTCGGCTGGAGGCGGAAGTCGCCCGCGCCGCCGAGACGCGTGACCTGACGGACGGTGTGTTTTTCGAGCCCGATGCGCAGAGTAAGGCGTACTTCGAAAAGGTGCTCGTCCCCGCGGCGCTGTTTTATCTCGACGACGCGAGCTTTGCCGCGGCGAAGGATCGGCTCACCGAACCGCGGATGCGCGAGCAGATCGCGCAGGACGAGGCGATGATGACCGCCCCCGGGGCGGCGGGCGCGATCGCCAAGGGGCTGATGAAGGATCCGCTTCGCCTTCGCGAGTTCGTCGGCGCTCTGACCGCCCGGCTCGAAGCGCAGCGGCCGTTCAAGGGGCGGGAAGGGACGGACGCGTTTGTCTCGCCCGACGGCCGCAACCTGCTCGTGCGCGTTCGGGGGAAGAAGCCGCCGGGCGATCTGGATTTCTCCGCCGCCCTCACGCGCGGCGTTGCGGCTGTGGCGGAGCGCGCCAACACCGGCGGCCTTGAGCTGCGTTACGCCGGCTCGTACGCCATCGCGGCGCAGAGCGCCCGGGCCATTCGCTCCGACATGATCGGCAGCGTGATCGGATCGGTCGTCACCCTGCAAGTGCTGTTTCTGCTGGCCTACCGCAGCCCGATCAAACTGTTCGCCCTTGCGATCGGGCCGATCGCGCTGGGGGTGTTGCTGGGTTTCGGCGCGTATTCGCTGTGGACGACGGGGCTGACGCCGGTCGCCGCGGTGCTGGGCGGGATTCTCGCGGGGATGGCGATCGACTATTCGATTCAGTATTTGTCGTTTTACGAGAGCAGGCGCGGCGCGGGTGCGACGCCGCGGGAGGCGGCCGAGGCGTGCGCGCGGGGGATCACGCCCGCCGCGTTTGCGGCGTGGGCGACTTCGATTATTGGGTTTCTAGCCGTCGGGGCGTCGAGCGTGAAGGCACTGCGCGATTTCTCCATCCTGGGAAGCTTGGGATTGGCGGGGGCATTTTTGGCGGTGGTAGTGCTGCTTCCGCTGATGCTGATGGGGACCGACCGTCGCCGCGGCACTGCGATCCGCTCGCGGTTTCGGTTCGGGATGGAGCCGCTACTGGGGTGGATCGGCCGCCATGGGCGGTTGCTGCTATGTACTTCCATCGCATTATTTGTGGGTGTGATCGGCGTGCTGGCGTTTTCTCCCGGTGAAATCCTGCCGCTGGAATCCGACCTCACCGCGATGCACCCGCGGCCCAACCCCGCGCTGGAGGCCCAGCATCTCATTGGGCAGCGGTTTGGAATGCGCGACTGGCTGATCGTCTATCTGCGGGCGGATTCGCCGGAGGATCTGGTGGCCCTGGCGCATCGAGTGGATCGGCGGCTGGGCACGGACGCGGCGCGGTCGGCGGGTGTGGCGGGCAGCTTCGGATTGGCCGGGCTGCTTCCCGATCCGCGGGTGGCGGATGCGCGGGTGGCCGAGACGGGCGCGGCGCGCGCGGACAAGGTTGTCGCGGATTTTCAATCGGTGGTCGGGCAGAGCGCGTTCAATCCGGATGCGCCGGATTTGCAGAACTACGCGAAGTTTCTCCGCGTCCTGCTCACGCAGTCGCCGCCGACGATCGCGAGTCTGCTCCCCTACCGGCGGTTGGCGGAGACGCTGCTGCCGCGATCGGCATTCGCGGGCCGTGGTACCGCCCTTCCGAGGGGTGATGCGGAAACACCGCCGGGGAGGGCGGTGCCACGGGCCGAGCAAGCTTCGCCCGGGGCTCCCGTGCGGGAGGCGCTGACGCTGGTATTTCTCGGCGGCTCGACCGATGAACGCGGCCCGCGCGATCGGGCGGTGGAAGGCGTGCGTGCCCTGCTGGCGGACGAGCCCGGAGCGACCGTTACGGGGCTGAGCGTCATCAGTCATGACACCGAGCAGACCGTCCGTCACGATCTGCCGCGGCTGATGTTGTGGGCCGTTCTCGCGACGGCCGCGTATTTAATCTTCCACTTCCGCAACGCGACCGACGCATTGCTGGCTCTCGCGCCCACGGCGTTCAGCCTCGTGGTCCTGCTCGCGGCCATGCGATTGGCCGGGCAGAAGCTGAACATGGTGAACCTCGTGGCCGCCCCGCTGCTGATCGGGATTGACGTGGATTATGGCATTTTTCTCGTGAGCCTCGCGCGGGCGAAGCAGTTGCGGCGGGAAACCGCGCCGGAACTTCTGACCCGGATCGCGCCGATCTGCCATGCGGTGGTGATGTGTGCCGCGGCGACGATCGCCGGTTTCGGGTCGCTGGTTTGGACGAGCGTGCCGGCTATCCGCTCGTTGGGCTTCGCCGTGGCGGTGGGAATCGCGGCGTGTCTGTTTTCGGTCCTCTTTCTTCTGGTGCCGGCTTTTCTTAGGCTGGCGGGCGGCGACGAACGTAAAGAGATCGAGGCGATTTCGGCCCCGCCGTGAGGTTGCCCTTTCCTGTGGCACGGGCGGCCCGCCCGTGTCTGAGCCGCGCATGCGGCGGATTCATGGGCGGGCCGCCCATGCCACGGGAGAAGCGATAGCGCTTCCCAGCCCCGGAGGGGCGTAAGACTTAGCCCATGGCACAAGCCATGGGTTGCGAACGTATTGAATACAATCAGCCCCGGAGGGGCGTAAGAAGCGCATGATGGCGATCGCCCGATTAGAGATTCGTGACCTTCTTACGCCCCTCCGGGGCTGGTCGCGTTGGCGCGTTTTTTCCCACGGCGCGAGCCTAAGGTATCTACACAACTACGCCTCCGCCAGCCGGGGGCGGCGGCAGGAGGTCGGGGAACACCGCTTGGGTCATGGCGCGCAGCTCGTCGATGTCGTACTCCCGCAGGATCAGCAGCACCGGG